>NZ_FQZX01000002.1:0-228986 GCF_900142175.1 Maribacter aquivivus
ATACTCAATCTGGAGTGTCTTATCAATTATATAAGAACAATGCTGTAAGCGGAGCTTCTAAATCTGGTACAGGGAATGGTATTTCATGGTCAGGAATAACTTCAGGCACATATAAAATTGTTGCTTCGAATGGGCTTTGTGCTGGTGTAGATATGTCTAATGAGGTTACCATTGGTACTTCTTTGGCTGAATCAGTTGAGATAAATATTGGTGTTTCAGACGATTCAATAATTTGTGCTAATCAACAGATTCCATTATCGGTACCTTCTACATTGGATATTATTTCTTGGGAGAATGTAGATGGTTTTATAACTGGTGATAATCCTGCCTATGTAAATCTTTCAGAGGGTTCATCAAGAACTGTTTCTGTTAATTTTAATAATGCGTGTGGTGATTTTGAAACTGTTTCTGTCGTATTAAGAACAAGTGAACCTGTTGGTAACGTAACTATTGATTCTCCTATTTATAGTAGATGTGCAGGAGCAGGTTCTAACACTTTTACCGCAAATGCAGTTAACGCGGCAAGTTATAGTTGGTCTTTAACTAATGGTGCAGGTACTATTAGCAATAACGGTATTGTAGAATGGGAGCCAAGCTTTTATGGAGAGGCTTATGTGACTGTAATAGCAAATAATGGGTGTAACAATACCTCAACTACTAGAGTGAGAATAAATAATATTGAGGAAAAGTCATATTTCTTAGATTTTGATAAAGATGGTTTTTCTACAGGAGATGCTATTCTTGCTTGCTCAAACCCAGACCCCAATCTTTATAGAAGCGAAGAGTTTATAATTGGTTCAGGTGATTGTGATGATGAAGATGAATATGTTAACCCCAATACGGTTTGGTTCTTAGATGAAGATGGCGATGGGCATGCCTTGGCCGAGAGTAGTTTTATTGGGTGTATTCCACCTGTACTAAATTCATATACTTATGAATCTATTTCTGAAGATGATTGTAATGATAAAAACAATTTAGTTCTAGGAACATTTACGTGGTTTCTAGATGCAGACAACGATAATGCCCCGGCAAACAATGAGAGATTGGTGCAATGTGAAAGCCCTGGTATTGGTTATAGAAACACACCAATTTCTTTGAATGCTCCAATTGATTGTAATGATAATGATCAAACAATTGTAGCAGGACTTTGGTACCAAGATGTTGATCAAGACGGATTGGGTGACCCTGATGGTAGAGTTATAGAACAATGTAGCCAGCCAAATGTTAGTGGTGGACCATGGGTCAGCAATAAATCAGATTTTTGTCCAGATGTGCAAGATGACACCAATTTATGTGGCGCAAATCTAACTCCCAATGCAGGTATAAATTACGTATATACTAGAAACTATCAGTTACTTCGTAAAATAAATACGGACTTTTTTACTGAGGATGATGGACTAGTACAAAGTATTACTTATTTTGATGGCATAGGTAGAGCTGTGCAGCAAGTAGGTATAGACCAGTCCCTGGTAAATTCGGGTGTAAAGAATGATGTTGTCACCTATATGAAATACGACGATTTTGGTAGAATGCAGAAAGAGTGGTTGCCTTACGTTACAGATCAAGGTGCAATTGGCAGCCTTCGTAGCAATAATGAAACGGCAATACTAGATTTTTATAATACAGAAAAATATGAGTTTACAGCTAATCCGTATTCAGAAAAGTTATTTGATAACACACCATTCAATAGAATAGAAAAGCAAGGGGCACCGGGTAATGATTGGCAAGTTCAAGAATTTGGTGACGATCATAGTATTGAGTTCGATTATTTGAGTAATGCTTCAAATGAGGTTAGAAAATTTGAAATTTTGTTATCACCAACACCTAGTTTAACTCTAGCAGAAGGTGCTGAAAATGAATTTTATACTGTAGATGAGTTAGTAAAAAATATTATCTATGATGAAAATCATATAGCGGGAAAGAATAACTCAACTGTTGAGTTTAAAGATAGATCTGGTAGGGTTCTGTTGAAAAGAACGTATGCAGATATACCCGCATTAGATTTAAATAATGACGGTGATATGTTAGATTTGGGTGAGCAAGCACAAAATGAAGCGCCTCATGACACCTATTATGTTTATGATGATTTTAGTAATTTAACTTATGTACTTCCTCCTAAAATGGAGGCTGGTGTAGCCAGTTTAAATCAAATAGTAAGCAACTTAAATGATCTTGGGTATCAATATATTTACGATAATCGAAATCGTTTAATTGAAAAGAAAATACCGGGTAAAGGTTGGGAATATATTATTTATAATAAGCTTGACCAGCCTATTATGACGCAAGATGCCAATCAAAAAATTAAAGGAGAATGGTTGTTTACTAAGTACGATGCTTTTGGCAGAATAGCATATTCTGGTAAAGCCGTTGATTCTAGGGAGCGAGGCGTTATACAAAACGAAGTCAATTCACTAACTACCAACCTTTGGGTAGAAAAAAGTACAATACAAAATTTTGGAGGTTCTGCACTAAACTATAATAACGGCGCCTACCCAATAGGTACACTTACCGAAGTGCTTATTGTTAACTATTATGATGATTATGATTTCGACAATGGTGTACCAGGTCTTACAGCAAATTCGTTTGGGGTTACGTCTACAACAAGAACGCAAGGTTTATCTACTGGTAGTAAAATAAAAGTATTAGATACCGATGATTGGATAACAAACCTTACCTACTATAATGAAAAAGGACAACCTATTTACAGTTATTCTAAAAATGACTTTTTAGAAACAACCGATTTTGTGACAACGTTATTGGATTTTACAGGTAAACCTTTAAAAGTAAGAAGTGTACATATACGTAATGGTGCCACTATAGTGACCTTAGATAATTTCACGTATGATGCTTTAGGTCGTTTGTTGAGCCAGACCCAATGTATTGGTGATCAAAATTTAGGTAATACTTGCCCAACAAGTACTAATGGTACTATATTGGTTGATGCTATTTTAGATACACCAACGGTAACAGAAGATGTAGTAGCTAGTAATAGCATTACGGTAGTACCCGGTACTAACGGCAGCACCACTATTTCTGGTAATGTAAGACTTTATATAGACCCAAATGCAAACGGTTCTGGTAGTGATGTGGAACTTATTGTTTACAATTCATATGATGAACTTGGTAAGTTACAAGCTAAAAAAGTGGGTGGTATTCTTGGTTCAGATTATAATACTACCCCTGGTTTGCAAACTATTGATTATACATATAACATTAGAAATTGGTTAAAAACGATAAATGATGATAGTTATGATGATAATGATTTGTTTAACTTTAGTCTCAAGTATAATGATCCAACTAATGCTACAGCTTTGTTTAATGGTAATATTAGCCAAACAAATTGGAATACTTTAAATGATGATACTAGCCTTAAGACATATTCTTACAGTTATGATGCCCTTAACCGTATTACTTTTGCGGTAAGTGATACGAATGATAGGTATGGTTTGGGGCAGGTAGAGTATGACAAGAATGGCAATATTTTTAATTTGCAACGCCAAGGTCATATTGTCTCTATGCCAAATGGCAATAACCCTGCAGATTTTGATACTATGGACGCTCTTAGTTATACCTATGATCAAGGCAATAAATTAATGGCAGTAACTGATGGTGTAACTATTGGCGAGGGTGGTGAATTCGGCTTTAGGGATAACAATAAAATTGGTGATGATTTCACCTATGATGCTAATGGTAATTTGATATCTGATGCCAACAAAAATATTACTGAGATAAGCTATAATCACTTAAATCTGCCTAAAAGTCTTACCGTAAATGGCTCTAATAATGGAAACGACGGCACAGTCTCTTACATTTATGATGCTACTGGTGTAAAACTAAGTAAGATTGCTACTGGTGGTAGTTCTACTAGTACAGAATATGCAGGTAATTATATTTATGAAGGTGCTATTGATAACACTAAACTACAGTTCTTTAGTACTACAGATGGCTATATAGAGCCAAAAAACCTTGATGATTTAAGTCTAGGGTACGATTATATTTACCAGTATAAAGACCACTTAGGGAATATAAGGTTATCTTATAAAAATGTTGGGAATACATCAAACTTTAATATAGAAATACAAGAGGAAAATAACTATTACCCTTTTGGTCTTAAGCATAAAGGATATAATGGTATGCAAAGTGCCACTAGAAACCATAAATATGGTTTTGGTGGCAAAGAAGAACAGAATGATCTTAGCTTAAGTTGGTTAGATTTTGGAGCTAGAAATTATGATGCAAGTCTAGGGAGATGGATGAATGTTGATCCTTTATCAGAAAGATATTCAAATATCACTCCGTACTCTTATGTAGCAAGTACTCCTATAATTGCTATAGACCCAGATGGTAAGGCAATTATATTTATTGGAGGACTTAGAGTTAAACAGGGTGCTACAGATCAACAATTAGGTAGAGCTACCCATGACCTTTTAGGTAATAAAGGAGGGATTTATAGAGAGGATGTTTTTGATTATTGGTCAACAAAAAGTAATTCTTTTGGTAATGAGGTATCTACGGATGAAATTTTTAAAAGAACCTTTGCAAATGATAAAAATTATTTTTACACGAGTGGTTCCTCCTCGTATACAAGTAGTGCTAAAAGAAGAGAGAGTGAAGGAGCGAAAAGAGCGGATTATTTTCATAAGTACATGGGCTATGGAGGGGGATTTAATAAACTTGCAAAAGGAGAGTTAATTCGTGTTGTTTCACATAGTCAGGGAGGTGCACATGCTGCTGGATTTGTGAGTCAATTATTAACATATAAAGATGAAACGGGTGGCAATCTTTATAATGTTGAATTGATTGTATATTTAAATCCACATCAATCAGGGGATATACATCATCCAGATGGAATTCAAGGAATAGCTTATAGTGTCAAAACTGATCAAATAGCGGGAGATGGTTTAATGTCATTTCTTGGTCTAAATGGAGGGTCTTCAGTAGAACCTGTCGAAGGGGCTGACAATTATCATTCAAATGGTATTTTTACAGACGGAAACGGAACATGGTTAGACAAGAGAGGTGGGCATAATGTAAACGACAATGTAAAAAATATTGCAAAAGTTGTAAATGATTTTTGTAGAAAAAACCCGTCAAAGTGTTCAGAAACAAAACTTATTAAAAAGGATTAAAATGAAGGATATTAAAATTATAGGAGTGTTAGTTCTTACTTTGATAACAAGTTGTACAAATTATAATCTTAATAATGATGATTTAAAATGGCAACCATATCTTATTAATGATATTTTGGTATTTAAATCAAATAATAATTCAATTGATTCAATTAGAGTCAATTTGATACAATTTCATATGAATCCAGAGGATCAATTGTCTTTTTTATCTCCAATTCATGAATCGATTTTTGTAAGTGGAGAGTTATTAAACCCTCCAATTGAAATGAGACATTTAAGACATGTTTCTTTACTTAAAATTTATGCAGATAAAGGTGATACCCAGATTAATTTTGAGCTAGAAAAATCATCTGATACTTTGATTTATGCTTCGGGGCATTATTTGAAGAACCAATTAAATAAATTTAATGTTAGGGATAAAATAATAAATAATAATTGCTTTGAAGATATATTGCAATTATATCCGAATTATACAGGAGGTTTAAATTACGAATTTGATCTTGATTCTTATTTATGGAGTAAAAAGTATGGTTATATCAAATATACTTTCAAAAATAATAAATCTTATGAATTGACAAAACTCATTAGAAAGGGTGTAAATATACTTCCAAAATGTGAATCGAAATAAATTTTCCCTACAAGTGCCAGTTTGTAATCTTACCATAGCCTATTGTGTGAAGAATGCAATTAGTGGTGTAGCGATTATGGAGTAAAAATGAAATTCAGAATTACCTAAGGATTTTATAATATTCTGATACACATCAAAGTAATTATATAAAAAAAAAGTAATGAAAAATAATCAACTAATAAGGTTTGTGAAGATTTGTGTACTATTGTTATCAATTAATAGTATAGCACAAGACAATAGCCAAATTACATACCCAACAGAGGATCCTTTCCAAGTATTTGAGAATACACCTAAAAGCCCAGAGGTGGGCTCATTAGGTAATTATGGTAATGCTAGTGCATCGCCTTATAATGGTAAAGGTAATGTTAGTGTACCCCTATATTCGGTCAATTTTGAAGGCATGTCTATTCCTCTTGCTTTAGACTACAATACTGCTGGCGTACAGGTAATGCAAGATGCCAGTTGGGTGGGTTTAAACTGGTCTTTGTCTACAACCCATGGTATTTCTAGACAAGTTTATGGTATAGATGATTTAAGTAACAGGGTTGGTGGAGATTATGATTTAGCAACTACAAATGGTTATATTTTTAATAATTTAAACTTATATCTAAACGAAGGTGCCGGTAGACCGTACCATACCTTAGATGATATTTTTAATGTTCATCATAGTTTTGCCTTGGGTGTTCCAGAAGGTAGAGGTTCTAGAGCTATAGATACCCAACCAGATGTTTTCACCTTAAATGCTTTAGGTCAAAATTATAAGTTTATTCTTAAAAAGAAAGGGGCATCGAATATCGTTGACAGCTATGTTTTTAATAATAATAATGTGATTATTACTTTAGATTTGAGCACTTTGGAGTTCACTTTAATAGACGAGGCTGGGTTTACCTTTACTTTTGCTTCAAAAGAGATTAATACAACGTTCAATACAATACAAGGTGATAGTGGACCTCAATCTAGTTATGAAGGTGCTTTTGATTTAATTTTTGCATCAACCAATAGAAGAGATTCAGGGGTAATAATGAACTGGTATTTAGATAAAGTTATCTCACCAGATGATAAGGAGTTAAATTTTGTTTACGATAGAGGCTTGCATTTTACTTTTCCCCAATATAGTTTTTCCTATAACGGTGGAGACTCAAAGGGTTGGGGAAACTGGGCAAGTGGTCAAAGAATAGCAGGTGGAGCAACAAGTCCGCATACGGTTTCCACAACAGTAATTGAAAATGCTTACCTAACTGAAATTAATGGTGATTTTGGTAAAATAATTTTTAATTTAGGCGATCGTTTAGATTTGTCTACGGGTAATACAATAAATATTTTATCAGATAACGGTTTTAATAGTTATGTTCTTAACACTGCAAATAGTACTATACGTTCTTGTCATGGTACAAATCAAAATTGTGGAGATTCAACCCCATTGCTACCTAAAAAATTAAACGGTATTACGGTTGAAAATATGCTTGGCACAACAGTTGCAGATATAACATTTAATCAGTCTTATTTTAATGCACCACAGACTTCAGCAACTGATCGAGAAAGATATTTACGATTGAAATTAGATGGGGTCACTATTAATGATAAAAATTATAGTTTTGGCTATATTAATCCAAATAATCTATCTGCTAAAGATACCTACGGAGTAGATTTTTGGGGCTTTGCAAATGGTAAAGAAAATACGAATACCTCTAAGGTACCTAGAATAGGTAGATTCTTAACGCAAAGGATGATATTACCTAATAATTTAACTGCAATAGGCAATGATTTTGTTTATGTCAATGGTGCTGATAGAGGAGCAGATTTTCGTATTGGTCAAACTGGTCTTTTAAATGTAGTGGAATACCCTACAGGCGGTAGTACAACCATTCAATATGAAGGTCATGAAGCTGTATTAGTACCAACGCCGCAATATGAGGTAACTGAGTATTTTCCAAATAACGAAAGATACCGTTGGACAAATATGGTAGATGAGTCTCAGTTTAATTTAACCTATGAGTATTTAAAATGTTCAAAAGATGCGGATTATAATTATTTTGAGAAGGAATATCCTGTAATTCAAGGAAACGCTTCTCAAAGTACCTATAGTTTAAATGGAGTTTTTGAAGTCTTGTTTCCTGCAGTTATTGAAGTAAATACAACGGTTAAAACTCAAACCGGTTGGAGTGGCATGAGTTATTGGGGTTCATATGATTTAATTGTTGTTGAAAATGTAGAGTCAGGTCAAGAATATTCGTTATTAAAGTACAGTGCTTCTACTTCCACACCAGATGAGGCTGAAAAGCAAGTAATTAAAAGCGTAAGTGTACCACCAGGAACGTACAAAGTAGTTAGAAAGTCATTACCTTATTTGGGTACAGATAAGCCAGCTTGGCCCGGGGTAAGCACTACACAAAGTGTGGTTACCGTAAATAGTTTTGATCAAGCTGAGCCAGATTTAAGTCAGTTTTTAGAAAGTTTTAAAATTGGAGGCGCGAGGGTTCGAAGAATAGTAAATAGAAATGGAGATGGTTCTTTTATAAGCGGAAAATCGTATTCATACGAGAAGCCAAATGGCTTTGAAGGTTTATCTTCATCTGGTATTTTAATGGATGATTTAATCTTTCATAGCAAAACATCTGGATTTTATTCTTATGATCCTACTTATGGCGATGTAATGTTCAATCCTTATAATAGCGTTGGTGGAAATAATAGCGCACAAGGTAGTCATATTGGTTATTCTTATGTACGTGAATCACAAATTGATCAATTTAATAATGAGCTAGGTTATATAGAACGAACTTTTCAAAATCAAAAAAATGAATATTTCACCAATTCTTTTGATTTACCTTATGTTTATGATGTTTACTCTGGTAATGGTGATAACTTCATAACATTTTTGGGCATAAAGGCTGAATGGTTTTGTTCTGGTTTAACGCTAGGTAATGATTGTGGTGGAAACGTTAAAACTTATTCTAGTTCTTATGGTAAGGCACAAATTCAAAATACAATAACTCTAGGTCTTCCTCTAAAAAATGGTTATGGATACTTAAATGGAAGTGTATTGAATGAAAAAGTTTATGACAATTTTGGAAACTTAATGCAAAGTCAAAGTAATGAATATATTACTATGAACGGAAATATTCCTCCGCTATACTTTTCAAGTTTCATACCTTATCCATTAATTTATTCAACTAACAATACGGGTTCTACGTTAGAGGTTGTTTCTCAAGTTTTAATGACTTCAGAAGGTCCATGGGGTACAACTCATAGTACTTATGTGCCTTATGAGTTTCCATTACATCATGGTTTAATATCAAAAATTGCAAGTTCAGAAAGCTGGACAAGATATGATAACAGTAATATGTTTTCAAAATCTTCATCTACTTATAATCTTGATACTCATTTTTTGATGTCACAAACACAAACTGATAGCAAGGGTAATGAGAATAAAATGGAATACTTTTATCCATACGATCAAGAGGTTTCTTCTAATTATGGAATGACTGACTTAATAGCGGAAAATAGATTTTCAAGTCCTGTGAAGACAAATTCATATTTAGACGAGCAACTGCTTTATTCTAGTCTTATTAATTACAATAATAGTGCTGAAACTGCAAATAAAACTAGACCTTGGTCTGTAGAAACAGTAAAGGGTATTGAAAATTCAACTAACCCTGTACGAGAAGAATATATTTATGAAAAATATAACGCTTCGGGAAGGGTTTTACAGATAAGAAAAATAGATGGTACTTCTACAGCATTTATTTGGGGTTATAATGATCAACATATGGTTGCTAAAATTGAAAATGCAACATATGATATGATAGAAAATTTAAGTCTTTTTGGTTCTGACTTCAATTTAGGTGCCAATGGTTTGTCTGAAAGCCAAATCGAAAGTTTGCGTAGCGGACTACCTAATTCTATGGTTAGCACATATAATTTTAAGCCCTTGGTAGGTGTACAAAATATTACTGATCCTAGAGGGTATAAGATTAATTATGAATATGACATAAACAATAGGCTAAAGTCTGTTAAAGATGAGGAAGGCAATATTGTTACTGATTATGAATATAAGTTTCAAAATTAGAATATGTAACATATAAACTTTGCATTATACTAAAAAGTAATGTTGAAGTTGACTAGTTTTCAGTTTTAGTTGGTATTGAAATTAAACCATGTTTGTCCTTTTTGTCTAGATTATAAAAAGGGCAAATATGATTTGATAAACATTATGACTTTATGATTTTAGGTTTTCTATTTAGTCAAAATCAATATATTTCTAAAAAAATATTGATTTAATATTTGATTGTTTCATGTTATTAAACTACTATGTATAACGTATATTTTTCAATAACACATACAACACTTCTAGTATAATTTCGTTCTAATAGGAAGCTAAATCAATCACCAAAAAACCTAAAGCATTTTATAATTTTCTACAGCAGAAAATTGAAGTGTTCATAAAACTAAATCTAATGAAACAAATCTATGTATTCATTTGCATATTATGTCTGCTAAATTCTTGTAACAGTATTAAATCTATTGCCATTAATGATGGTGCTTTACCTTTTTTAGGAACAGTTGGCAAACAAGAAACCAACTTATTAAAATCTAATTTTGTTCCAGTAGGAAGTCCTACACTTACAAAGCCAATACAAGTTACGGTAAAGACTATTCCTTTTGATAAAAGTTCTAACAAGGTATATGAGACCTCAAAAGAATTGACTGGTAGTAAGTCAGCTATAACATATATAGATTCATTACCGAATAAGCCTAAATATACAGTGTTTAGTTTGCACAATAAAGTTGGATTAAAGGAGGTGATTAATCAAGAACAGAACCAAGAGCTTAAAAATTATTTGGTAGCAGATTCAGATTATAAAATAGTGTCGACGATTTCTGTTTTACTTACATCTGATTTAGCTATGGAAATTTCAGGTGCAGATGGATTTTTTTTATCGACAGATAGTAATGGGTTACTTCAATTAGAAATTTTGAATGACAATCAAAAGCGCAAGATTAATATACCACAAGAAGAACTTTTTGATTATACGGTTATGGGTGTTTGTTGGAGTGAAAATAGATATGGAAAACCAATGATAGAAACCTTTTCAGAATATGGTAAATGTCCGAAAGGGACTGAAAAAAATGCTAATAAGTTAAATGAATTACAATCATCATTAAAACTATAATTATGCGTATAATAAACTCATTTTTAGTAGTAGTATCTATAGTTTTTTTAGCCAGTTGTGAAGAAATATTGGAAGTACCTGATATTTCTGAAGAAGAAGTTATTCTTTTGGCACCATCGGATAGTTCGGTAGTCACACAAACAGAAATTAATTTTACCTGGCAAGAGGTATTTGAGGCTACGAGTTATCACGTGCAGATTGCTCAGCCTAGTTTTATCAATGCGACCCAAATTGTAGCAGATACCTTAGTAGTGGTAGATAGTACCTATATAGGTTCAAAAATAACGAGGTCTTTATCGAATGAGGCATATGAGTGGAGGGTAAAAGCCCAGAATAGTGATTTTGAAACGCCGTATACAACCAACTCATTCACAGTAAATTAAATGGGTATAGAATTATAGATGAAAAAACAGTATAAAACATACTTGCTTTTGGCAGTTGTTCTCTTAGTTTGGGGAATGATAGGGTATAAGTTTGTTAGTGCTATTAACCCTTCCGTAGAAAGTGATAATTCAGCTGTTACAGCTGAAAAATTTGTTCCAAAAGAAATTAAAGAAAGAGAACAATTTGCCATAGTTGCCGATTATAGAGACCCCTTTTTAGGAACAATGAAAACTCCCGCTTCTGGCCGTAAAAAGAAAGTTTCTAAAACGGTAAAAAAAGAGTTGCCAAAAAAAAACATTAGCTATACAGGCTTTATAACCGATAAAGCTAGTAAACAGAAAATATTTTTTGTAACCATAGACGGTCAACAACAAATGATGGGCTTAAAAGATACTTTTAATGAAGTAAAATTGGTTCAAGGCACTAATAGCTACATCAAAGTTTCTTATAACGGAATATCAGAAAAAATTATTCTAGCACAATGATTATAGCTAGAAAAGTGAAAGCAGGAGCATTACAGTTTGTACTTTTTGTAGGTGCAATTGTAGCGGTTTTGCTGATGTCGTTTTTATTATTGACTTATACCCATCAACATTTTGAGAAGAAAACAGACGTACTGGTTGAAGTGTTAAGAAGTACCAATTATGGTATAGAATCATCTCTAAAAGCCGATTTTCAAATAGGAGATTCTTATGCCGTTGTAAAAGAAGAAGATATACCCATAACAACTACTGTTAAACGAGAATTTTGGGGCGTGTTTGAAAAAAGAAAAGCACTTGCAATACATGGTAATACTTCATACACCAAAACAGTACTTATTGGTGGGCAAGAACAAGAAGAATTACCAGCATTATATTTAAATAATCACCAAAGACCTGTGATAGTTGCTGGAAATACAAGAATAACAGGAAACGCCTATTTACCGGAGCAAGGGTTGAAAATGGGTAATATAAATGGCAATTCTTATAATAGAAACGAACTACTCTATGGAAGAAGATTTAGAAGTGATTCAGTTTTGCCAAAGTTGTCCGCAGATTTAGACACTCAAATAAAGTTGTTAGCTACATCGAATTATATACCCCAAGGCGATATTATACATCGTCTTTCATCTGAAGGAATTAAAAACTCTTTTAATAATGAAACTATAGTCTACAAGGATAGAACAGTACGACTACAGAATATTCAATTGACTGGGAATGTAATTATTGTTGCCTCTTCTAAAATCATAGTAGAAGCAAGTGCCCAACTTACTGATGTAGTCTTAATGGCACCAGAGATTGAAATAGAAAATGGGGTGTCAGGTACTTTTCAAGCAATTGCTACCGAATCTATTTATGTAGGTAAAAAGTGTAATTTATTTTACCCTTCGGCATTAGTGGTTAAAAAAGAGAAGAGTTTTCAAGGTTCAGGATTAGTAAATAATAAAGCTACTGTAAATCGACCCCCAACTATTCATTTAAATGAAAGAGCCAAAGTTAGGGGTTATGTCATGGTAATAGATGATAATACCACAAAGCAATATACACCAAGTATAAAAATAGAAACTGGAGCTAAAGTCATTGGAGAAGTGTATTGTACCAAAAATGTGGAGCTGAAAGGGAGTGTAGACGGAACTGTATTTACAGATGGCTTTATTGCTTTAGAAAACGGTAGTGTGTATCAAAATCACATCTATAATGGCATAATCAATAGTACACAGATATCCGATAAATATGTAGGCCTGTTATTGGCATCAAGAGTAGATAATAAAAAAGTAATGAAATGGCTTTACTAAAAAAAATAAAGGCGTCTTCATTAATGGAAACATTAGTAGCTACGGTACTTATTGTAGTCATTTTTATGATTTCAAGCATGGTTTTAAATAATATAATCGCAACAAATATTAGGCAAAATACAGACAAAATTGAAGAACGAATGAACGTTTTGGAATATCAATATCTTCATAAAGTTTTAGAATTACCGTACTATGAAGATTATGAGTCTTGGGAGATTTCTATTGTTGCAGATGAAAAACAAACGGGAAAATATGCAGTTATGACGGCGGACCAAACCAAAACCGAAATGAGTATAACAAAATCTCTAATAGTTGAAGATTAAACCAAACAAAATAAAGGCGTTCTCACTACAAGAGATGATGGTGGTACTAGTAATTACCACTGTTGTTGTAGGTATGGCTTTTGCGGTATTAAATTTAGTGCAACGACAAATGGGGAGTATCGAAACCATTTATGCCATTAAAACAGATATAAATCGGCTAAGACAGTCTTTATGGATAGATTTTAATAGATATGATTACATAGCTGTTGATCAGAAGAGTAATCAAATATTATTTTCTAATGAATTAGAGGGACGGCAGTATGAGATAATAAACGGAAATAGTATTCGAACAGAAAATTTGGAAATGGAATTTGAATCTATTGAATATTATTTTGATAATCAGAAAGTGGTTCAAGGTGAAATAGATGCTATTTCTATTATAACCAGTAAGGATACCGGACATCAAGAGGTATTTGTATTTAAGCAGAATACACCGGTTACATATATAAAGTAGCAATAATGAGTGGTTTTAAGCTAGAGCAAACGGTTAAAAATGAACAAGCGAATTCTGAAAAGGATTGGTTGAACAATCTCTTGCAAAAAGAAATTACGTTTGGTAAATCTTTCGGGAATAAAAAGAAGGAAAATTTCTATTCAGAATTGGCAGTGTTACTTAAAGCAGGTATTCAACTAAAAGATGCAATTGCCTTAATACAAGGGAACCAAAAGAAGGAGAAACAAATTGCTATTTTTAGTGAAATAGGTTCAGAATTGATTGCAGGTCAAAGCTTTTTTGAAGTGCTAAGAGATAAGCCAGAATTCTCTGAATATGAATACTATTCAATAAAAATTGGTGAAGAAACAGGAACATTACCCAGAATTGTTGAAGAATTAGGTAAGTTTTACGAAAGAAAAAATGAACAACGAAGAAGCTTACTAAATGCTTTGACTTATCCAATTATTATACTTTGTACGGCAATTTTAGTGGTTGTTTTTATGCTTAGAATGGTAGTGCCCATGTTTGAGGATATATTTAAGCAAAATGGTGTAGAATTACCAGGGATAACCAAAATGATTATTAGTGCCTCTAATTTTATTAAAGATTATGGTTGGTTGGTGCTCTTGTTTATTGGATTGCTAGTTGTGCTAAGAAAGGTGTTTTCTACCAAGCAATGGTTCAAATCAGCAAATGATCAATTTATTCAACGAATACCCTATATCGGTAGCTTTGTTACCTCAGTGTATTTAGCACAATTTACCCAAGCTGTAGCCTTACTAACGGCTTCTAAAGTGCCCATGCTGAATAGTATTCAGTTAGTAAAGAAAATGATTAATTTTCATCCATTGAACGAGGCATTGAAGAATGTAGAAAATGATGTAATGGCCGGGCAAAGTTTAAACGCTAGTATGGCAAATAATAAGATCTTTGATAATAAAATGATTTCATTGGTAAAGGTGGCTGAAGAAACGAATCAGACAGAGTACATTTTCGAGCGATTAAGTCAGCAATATGCGATAGAAGTCCAGCAAAAATCGAAACTACTTTCAACCTTAATGGAACCTATAATTATTATTGTGATTGGCATTTTTGTAGGCGTAATTTTAGTGTCTATGTATTTACCAATGTTTAAGTTGAGCAGTGTAGTGGGGTAGTGTGAAGTTTCAATTTTAAATCTCTAAAATTTAGGATTTTTAAGGGGAAGCGTATTTTTGAAATAAACTATTTTCTTGGTTACCATATCAAAATAGGGGAGTTCACCATTTGCACCTAATGCAATATTCAATACTCTTTGGTACCGTTCAATTTTCTGACTTAATGCTAGTATGTCACCTTTAGTAGCTGGTTTATTATTGTTATTGGTAAAAGCATTTTTTAAGACATCTGCAGCAAGTGCTCCAGCAGTAGCATTTCCAATTCCTGCAGCACTCATCTTTTCAATTTTACTGGTAAATTTCGGAGCTTGTTTAACGGGTAATAAATTTGATGTTTTTGTTTTCTGATGATGAGCTTTAGACCTGCAAGTGGCACTGCAAAATTTTTGCACATGCCGTCTCTTGGGTATGAATTCTTCATGACAATAATTACAGATGTAGTGTTTCGTGTCCATTTAGCGTTAAATGTACGTATGTTTGACGCATAATTAATGAATTTTCCGAGATATTTGGTAGGGTAGCTAATTAACTAACCTTAGCTAAAATAGGGGAGTTGTTTCTAATTTGAATTAAAAACAGTTTCCAAAAGAAATTTCATTGATTCTTCATCGCTAATTAAAACCGGCTTTTGTGACCTTACTTTTTTTAGACTTTTGGGTATAGGACTTGCTTCAATTGCATCTAACTTTTCTTGGTGTTTAAAGACATTTTTTAATAGCTGAACATTGTCATTCTTAATATAGGTTAGAACTTCAGCTGAATTAAGATTTGGAATTATTTGAATACTGAATTTGTTTTCAATTTGGACTTTATGATATTGAAAACAATCTGCCTGAAGTTGAAAGTATCCTTTGATTTTTTTATTGGCATCGCAATGAAATGTCACATTCTCATTCATCCATTTAGAAATGAACGTATAAAACCGCAGATGCAATGAATAACTTTCTAAAAGCGTTGAAAATTGTAAGGGACTCGTATTATTCTTTTTGTCTATTAGCATTATTGTATTATAATTAAGAATAGACGCCTTCTCTAATAATGGTATACAATCTTTTATAGCTAATACTTTTTCTGTTGAATTATTTTCAGACAGAAAAACAATGGTATTAAAAAAATCTTCTGTTTTAATATTTCTAAACTCACTGAGTTCACTTAAAGGAATAATACTTTTGGGAATAAAAAATAGTAGAGGAATATAGAGCTGTTTTAATAAACGTTTTAGTGTTTTGCTTGTATCCATTCTATTCTTTTAAAAGATTGGAGTAATCTTCGGCCAGTTCAGCATCTATATCACGTAAATATTTTTCTAAGGCGGACATTGAATTATGACCCGTAATCAACATTAATTTACTTTTGGCTTCAAATGGTGTAGCATTTTTTAAAATTACCCGATATAGTTTTGTGATATACGTATGTCTAAAGCTGTATAATCCGAAATCTTCGTTTAGATTAAAATGTTCTTTCACTTTTTGTTTAAATCGTTTAGAGAAATAATTTCTTCTGTTGGTTTCTTTAGTATCCCAAGCTCCGCCAATTTCGGTAGGGGTAAAAAGTAAATGATTTGGATTCAAATTTGATAAGTCTGGTATTTCATCAAATAGCATTTGGGGTATTATTTTCTTTTTTAACTTACTGTTTTTGGCTTGGAAGGTAAGTGTTCTGTTTACTAAATCTACGTCTTTAATGCGAAGCCTAGATACTTCTATAGGTCTTAGAAAGTTATATGCAACGAATTTGATATATAGTAATAATATCGGGTCTTCTTTCGTCAAATGTTTGAATATACTTTTTTCTACCTCGAGAGAAAATGTTTTATTCCGATTTGGAACAGATTTTAAAACCTTAATCGTTTTTATAAAGTTGAGTTTTATAATTTCATTTTCTTCTAAAGTCTGTAAAAAAGTACCAAGGGTCAATCTGAAATTATTTCTATTTCTTGGACTTGTATTGATGACAATTTCGTTTAAAAAATTAAGCAACATTTTTTTAGTTAGCTGATGGGTGTATTTTATATTTGGATAATTTTCTTATAGCCATTTTAAAAAGGCTTGACCTTTAAGTCGATAATCTTGAACTGTTCTAGCTTTAACTTGATTTTTCTTCAACTTTAAAACGTAATCGAAGGCATCTTTTAGCGGCATTCCTAAATCCTTTATTTCCGATTGAGTCGGCAGTTCTATAATCGCTATTTTGTTAGTAGACTCTGTATATTCAGTTTTGATTTTTTCTACTTTATTGTCTACTCTTACTTGCTTTAAATCTGTTTCATGAACATTATTTACAGATTGATTTTCTAACGGACTATAGCCTGCTCTCAATAATTTTAATAGATTTTTACGGTAAGAGGTGAGAATTGTTAATCTATCTGCCTTGGTTTTGTAGTTATTGGCCTTACCATAAATATTTTTCATGCGCATCAATTTTTGCGAAATCGGGTCTCTAAATGAAAAATAGACATACCATCTTTTAGAAAGATCACCTTTGGCGGTATAGATTTTTGGTGCTGAAAAATTTGGTTTTGTAGACAAATCGTGTTCTAAATCGTGTTCACTTTCGTGTTCAATTGTAATTGCATGCAGAAATATAGACATAAAAAAACGGTTTAGAGTGAACTAAACCGTTGTTTTACTTGATTTTACTAATGTAGCGAGAGGGGGGCACGATCCCCCGACCTCCGGGTTATGAATCCGACGCTCTAACCAACTGAGCTACCTCGCCATATTATTTTTTAACGGCTGCAAATATAGTGGTAATTTATTTGTTCTTCAACAAAAATTTATATAAAAAATAATACCTCACATTTATTTTTTTATCATTTAGAAATATATATATTGCTCGTAATAAAGTAGCATGAACATGAGCGATAAAATAAAATTTGAAATAGAGTTTGTAATACAGTCTTCACCACAGATGTTATATCAATACCTGGCAACACCTTCTGGACTGTCAGAATGGTTTGCAGATAATGTGAATTCTAGAGGAGAGAAATTTACATTTATTTGGGACGGAGCTGAAGAAGAAGCTAAGTTGTTAAAAAGAAAATCAGATGAGTTTGTACGTTTTGCTTGGGATGAAGCAGAAGATGACAGCTTTTTTGAAATGAAAATAATTGTAGATGAAATAACTAAAGATGTTTCATTGTTTATAACTGATTTTGCAGAAGATGATGAAATTGAGGAGTCTAAAATGTTATGGACGAACCAAGTATCAGATTTAAAACAGGTATTGGGATCATCCTAAAAATACCCTTATTTACAGTATCTTTGAGCCTTAATTTTTTAAGGCTTTTTTTATGTTCAATTTTAATGGTGAACTTCTTGAGGATAATACATCTTTTTTAAACGAAAAGAATAGGGGAGTACAGCTTGGTGATGCCGTTTTTGAAGAATTACGTGTTTTAAATGGTGACATTGTATTTTTAGAAGATCATTATTTACGCTTAATGTCTTCTATGAGAATTCTAAGAATGGAGATACCTATGAACTTTACGATGGAGTTTATGGAAGAAGAAATTCTAAAAGGTCTATCTGAAAACGATTTAAAAGAAGCAAAACAAATAAAATTTACCGTTTTCAGAAATAGTCAGAACGATTTTTCTAAATCAGATAATAGTATTTCATATTTCATTACAAGTAATACGCTAACAAACCCATTTTTTATTCTTAATGAGGGTGCATACGAAGTAGAGCTTTTTAAAGATTTCTATAAAAATTCTAGTATGTTATCTAATTTAGATACTAATAATAAAGTCTTGAATGTCGTAGGAGCTATTTACGCACAAGAAAATGATTATCAAGATTGTTTGTTGCTCAACGAAAGAAAACAGGTTATAGAGGCTCTAAATGGTAATTTGTTTGTAGTAAAAGGTAATCAAATTAAAACAGCGCCTTTAACTGATGGTTGCATTAATAGTATTTTAAGAAAAAAACTTATTGATATTGTTTTAAAAATAAATGATTTTGAATTTATTGAGGATAGTATATCGCCTTTTGAGCTTCAAAAAGCAGATGAGTTATTCATTACTAATAATATTGACGGTATTATCTCCATATCAAAATATAGAAAGAAAGATTTTGTCAATACAACTGCAAAAAACCTAATCGGTAAATTGAATGCTGCGGCTAGAATGTCTTTAACTGCGGGAGTTTAGTTAAGACTGGGGTTTTCTGGAGCATTTGACCAAAGTAGATAGTCACCACCTAATTGGATCATATTTTCTTTCCAAATTGCTTTTGCTGCTTTTTGAATTATTCTACTTTCATGTTCATTTTCAACAACGATCCATGATTTTGAAGTCAGTTCTTCATCTAGTTGCAAAGAAGACCAGCCAGAATAACCAAGAAAAAATCGAATATCATCTTCAGAAATGATTTCTTTATTGATGAGTTCTACGGTAGTTTCAAAATCACCGCCCCAGTAAATGCCATCAGAAATCTCTACACTGTTATCTATTAAGTGTGGTACTTTATGAATAAAGTAAAGATTGTCTTGTTCTACAGGACCGCCGTTATATACTTTAAAAGGTATTTCAATTTCGGTGACCAAATCGTTTATTTGATACTCTAAGGGCTTATTTAAAATAAAACCAACAGAGCCTTCATTACTATGTTCTGCTAACAGAACAACAGACCTATTGAAAGAAACGTCTCCTGTTAAAGAAGGTTCTGCAATTAGTAATTTCCCTTTGGTTGGCTTTAATGCGATCATTAATTTACGATGATTATATACCTAAAGTAAGACAAATCCTTCTAAATGCAAAAACATGGAAATAAAAAAAGCGCCAACTAAGGCGCTTTTCATAAACTTATCTGTGTAAAACTAGTTTACAGCTTTGCCTAAATCAGCACCTGCTTTAAACTTAACTACATTTTTAGCAGCGATTTGGATAGTTTTTCCAGTTGATGGATTTCTACCTTCTCTTGCATTTCTTTTAGATACGGACCAAGAACCGAAACCTACTAAAGAAATTCTATCTCCTTTTTTAAGAGAATTTTCAACATTTCCCAAGAAAGATTCCAATGACTTTTTAGCCGCAGCTTTTGTGATGCCAGCGTCTGCTGCCATTGCATCGATCAATTCTGTTTTGTTCATAATGTGATAATTAATTGTGATTAAATAATTTATACCTATTAACAAATTTATATGGATTTCTGAGCAACACAAGTAAAACAAGGGGAAATCCCCCATTTTGTTGATAACTCAGCGTGTTTGTTGATAAAGTAGGTTTTTTTTTACGTTTCTCGCAGCCCAATAACGGCGGGGCTTCACCCCATTTTTGCATTTTTTTCTAAATTAAGGCCGTTCAATAGATCTCTTACATGCATTCTTTTCTTGCCTTGAAGTTGTATTTCATCGAGATTTAGGTAGCCACCTTGTATTGCAACTTTCATCTCTTTTTTAGTAAAAATCAGAGTTCCGGTTGTTAGTTCATGTTCTTCAGCTTCTATATGCGCCTTATAAATCTTGGTAATTATAGTTTGTTCTCCGTTTGTCAAAGTTGTCCATGCTGCTGGGTACGGACTCAATCCTCTTATAAAGTTATAGATATCTTCTTTAGACTTGCTCCAATCTATCTCACATGTTTCTTTAAACAGTTTGTGTGCATCCTTTAAATCGTCTGAATTTGTTTGTTTTGTAGTTTCAAAATTTCCTTCTTGAATTCGTGCTACGGTTTTCACCACAGTTTCAGCCCCTAAGTGCATTAGTTTATCATGTAAGTCTTCGGCATTATCGGTTTTTTCTATGCTAATTTCGTCTTGCATTATAATAGCACCAGTATCTATTTTCTCGTCGATAAAGAATGTGGTAACTCCGGTTTTTGTTTCACCATTTATTATAGCCCAATTAATAGGTGCTGCACCACGGTATTGAGGTAGAAGCGATGCATGCAGATTAAAGGTTCCGTATTCGGGCATATCCCAAACAAGTTTTGGCAACATTCTAAAGGCTACTACTATTTGTAAATTAGCATTTAGTGATTTTAGGGTGCTTAAAAATTCAGTGTCTTTTAAGTTTGTTGGTTGTAATACAGTAAGGTTATTTTCAACAGCGTATTTTTTAACTGCAGATTCGTTTAGTTTTCTACCTCTGCCTGCGGGTCTGTCTGGTGCCGTAATAACACCTACTATATTATATTTCTTTTTTACGAGCATGTCTAAAATGCCCACAGCAAAATCTGGGGTGCCCATAAATACAATTCTCAATGCTTCCATATTATAATAGTTGGTATTCGTTTATAGTGTTTAAGGTAACGTAATTGTCTTCTAGTAGTTCTTGTAAGGCTGCGATAACAATGTCTTGATTGATATTTAGACGTTTTTCTAATTCTTGCGAACCTGCAGTTTTCTGCTTTAAGAGTTGAATGATTTTTATTTTGGCGTGTACAACATCTGTATTGCCTAATTTCTGACTGATGCATACATCGCATATGCCGCATTCTTTTTCTTGAACCTCCCCAAAATATTCTAATAACTGAATGCTTCTACAAACAGTGTCATTTTCAATGTAGTTTAGCATCTTGGTTACCTTCTCAATTTTGAGCTGATTTTGTTCTTCAATATTCCTTGCAAAAATATTAATAGTACGATCATCATCTCGTGGTACCAAGAACAGTATCTCTAAATCACTTGAAACACTAGTGTATTCAATAATTTCATCTTTTGCTAGTTGCTCAAAGTTTTGATGTAATAGTGATTCTGATATAGCTGTTTTTTTGGATAATAAGTACATGTTAATTTGAGTGTCGAATTCAAAAAGACCGCCGTAGGTGCGTAATACTACTTTTATGAAATCGGCAAGTTTTGAGTTTTTGTCAATGTACCTATATAATGTATCCTTATCTGTTATGAATTTGATAGTAATTTTTTTCGAGAAATTTTCAGATAGTGATAGAACCGAGTTTCTGTCTAGTAGCTGCAATGCATTATAGGTTAAAAATGTATTCAGCTTATATATGTTACAGAATTCGTTGAAATTTAGATGAAACTTTGCTTCGGTAAATTCTCCGTAGCCAATTTGAAAAAATGTATTTAATTTTTTATAAATCATTTTCACATAAGCAACGTCTGGTAAAATGTCGATAAATTGTTTCTTTACCAATACCTTGTCGGTAGTATTTGTAAGTAGAATTGCCTTTGCAAAGTCTCCGTTTCTACCAGCTCTACCTGCTTCTTGAAAGTAATTTTCTAAACTATCTGGTATTTGATAATGAACTACTAATTCAACATCTGGTTTGTCTATACCCATACCAAAAGCATTAGTAGCAACCATAACCTGAACTTTATCTTCTAACCAAAGATTAAGCCGTTCTGTTTTCATTTTTTGATCAACACCGCCATGATAGAATGTTGCCTTGACATTATTTTTTACTAAAAATTTTGATAGTTCTTCTGCCTTTCTTCTACTTCTGACATATACAATGGCACTGTGTTTTATTTGCTGGCAGTATTGTTTTAAACGACCATTTTTATCTTCGGTCAATATGACTCCGAATCCTATGTTTTTTCTAAAAAATGAATCTTTTACTACAAAAGGATAATTGAGGTCTAATGACGAAATAATGTCATCGCTAACTCTTTTTGTTGCAGTTGCCGTTAAAGCAACCATTGGTGGGGTAGGGTGTAGTTCACGTAATATGGAACAACTTAAATAGGCAGGTCTAAAATCATGTCCCCATTGAGAAATACAATGTGCCTCATCTATAACGAACATAGAAACGTTCATTGCCTTAATACGTTCTTGTACCAGTTCTTGTTGTAAGCGCTCTGGTGATAAATACAAAAACTTATAACTGCCGTAAATACAATTATCTAATAGCTTATCTACTTCGGTAAATTTGAGTCCGCCTTTTAGACCTATGGCTTTAATGCCTAGTTTTTGAAGGTTGTCTACTTGATTTTCAATAAGGGCTACTAGCGGAGATATAACAATACAAATACCCTCTTTCATTAATGCGGGTACCTGAAAGCATAACGATTTACCACCTCCTGTGGGTAGTAATCCTAAAACATCTTGACCATTAGAAATGGCATTGATGATTTCTTCTTGAGAGCCTCTAAAGCTGTCAAAACCCCAATATTTTGATAAAATTTCTTTTGGTGTATTATTCACCCGTTTTATTTATAAAATCTACTACAAATTGCATACGATTTTCTATAGTACCAAATGGAACTTCTATTGGCGTATACCCTAGGTCAATATACGTTTTTTCTAGCTTATCATGAATGCCACAAGCTTGTTCAAAATTTTCCATTCGTTCATTGTCCTGTTTATAAATTTCTTTCCAAGGAGGTAAGATCAATACCTCGTCATACCTGTGTTCTAAACATAAGTTAGCATAACGTTCTTCTGAAGGTTGCCCAAAATAATCCATATAAGCTATAACATCTGGTAACCCACGATCATAGAATAAATGATCTTTATGTATGTTTTGTCCATTAATGAAATGTTGCAAACGGGCACTAATTAATTCGTCATTAAAACTTTTTGAATCTTTTACAAAATCAATTGGGTTTACTAATTTATCCTCTAAAGAGACATCGCCCAATGCATCTAAAGTCATTGTTCTAATTACCTCATGAAAGCAATGGTATCCATTTTCTTCTAGTGATGATATTAATACTGTTTTTCCGGTTCCCGGACCTCCTGTGACAACAATTCTCTTGCTTTTCAAACTCATAATTTAGTTCGGCAAAAGTACATAAACCAACAGTATTAAAAAACTGGTTCATTACACTTATCTTTGCATAAAATACTAGTGATGGACGAAAATAACCCAGTTGAATTCTATAAGAAATTAAAGGAGCAATTAACAGAAACCTCAAAATGGCCTTCTGATTATCTGTATAAATTTATTGTTGAGACGAAAACAGATAAAATTGATAAAATAAACACCATTTTTGATAATACAGGAGCAGTTATTGATTTAAAAGAATCTAAAAATGGCAAATATACCAGTGTTTCTATAACAGTAAACTTGAAGAGCCCAGACGCTGTTATAGAAAAATATAAAAAAGTAGGTGAGATAGAGGGCGTAATATCCTTGTAAAATAGCATTTCATCTATAATTTTATTAATTTGGCATCGTTATAAGAATACTTCTCAAACACATTAAGCTAAAATTTTCAATTTGCAATTAGTAGAAAACCTAGAATATAATACCGAGCGTGAACATTTGATTATACCAGAGTATGGTCGTCATTTTCAAAAAATGGTGAACCATGCAATATCAATTGAAGACCGCGAAGAAAGAAATAAAGTAGCGCAAGCAATCATTAGCGTAATGGGAAATATACAGCCCCATTTACGCGATGTACCTGATTTTCAACATAAACTTTGGGATCAGCTGTTCATTATGTCCGATTTTAAATTGGACGTTGATTCTCCTTTTCCAATTACCTCAAAAGAGATATTAAGACAGAGACCAGAGGCTTTAGAGTATCCTCAAAACTTTCCTAAATATCGATTTTACGGTAATAATATTAAACGTATGGTTGATGTTGCCGTAGAGTGGGAGAAAGGTGATAAGCGTTCTGGTTTGGAATATGCGATTGCCAATCACATGAAAAAATGCTATTTGAATTGGAATAAAGATGTAGTTGATGATAGCGCTATTTTTAAGCATTTGTACGAATTAAGCGATGGTCGCATAGATTTAGCAGCTGAAGGCGAAAGTTTAACAGATAGCGGACAGTTTCTTAAAAATCGAGTAGCAAAAACACCGCGCTCGAATAATTCAGGAAAGAAAAATCAAAGAAATAATAATAATAACCGCAGTAAAAAGCGGTATTAAATTTCCACTTCTCTAGATGGGGACATTCAAAATTGAAGGAGGGCATCAGTTATCTGGTGAAATAACACCTCAAGGAGCAAAGAACGAAGCACTTCAAATACTTTGCGCAGTACTACTTACAGACGAAAAAGTAACAATCAATAACATTCCAGATATTGTTGATGTTAATAAACTTATAGCGCTTTTAGAAGACTTAGGTGTAAAAATTCAAAAGAAAGGTAAAGGCTCTTATAGTTTTAAGGCAGACGATATCAACTTAGAATATTTACAATCTGATCAGTTTAAACAAGATGGTAGAGGCTTAAGAGGTTCTATTATGTTGGTTGGACCATTATTGGCGCGTTTTGGTAAAGGTTATATTCCTAAACCAGGTGGTGACAAAATTGGTCGTAGACGTTTAGATACACACTTTGAAGGTTTTATAAAGTTGGGTGCTAAATTTCGCTACAACCGCGAAGAATATTTCTACGGTGTTGAAGCAGATAAGTTGAAAGGTACGTACATGTTGCTTGATGAAGCTTCCGTTACCGGAACTGCAAATATTGTTATGGCAGCGGTTTTGGCTGAAGGGCAAACTACCATTTACAATGCAGCTTGTGAACCATATTTACAGCAACTTTGTAAAATGTTGAATAGAATGGGCGCTAAAATATCTGGTGTTGGTTCTAATCTTTTGGTTATTGATGGTGTAGATAAATTAGGTGGTACGGATCACCGTATGTTACCTGATATGATTGAAATTGGTAGCTGGATCGGTTTAGCTGCTATGACTAAAAGTGAATTAACTATTAAAGATGTTAGTTGGGATGATTTAGGTCAAATACCAACAGTATTTGGTAAACTAGGTATTACCTTAGAAAGAAAAGGGGATGATATTTACATTCCTGCTCATTTAGACGGATACGAAATACAAAACTATATCGATGGTTCTATTTTAACCATTGCAGATGCACCTTGGCCAGGATTGACTCCTGATTTATTGAGCATTATTTTAGTTGTAGCTACACAATCTAGAGGAGAAGTGCTTATACATCAAAAAATGTTCGAAAGCCGTTTGTTCTTCGTAGATAAGTTGTTAGACATGGGAGCAAAAGTTATTCTTTGTGATCCGCATAGAGCTACAGTAATTGGTCATGATTTTAAATCTACTTTAAAAGCGACAACGATGACATCACCAGATATTAGAGCAGGCGTTTCATTGCTGATTGCTGCATTATCGGCAAAAGGGACTTCTACTATTCATAATATTGAACAGATAGATCGTGGTTACGAGAATATAGACGAAAGACTACGTGCAATAGGTGCTAAAATTGTTAGGGTTTAAGCATTTATTAATTAGATATAAAAAACTCCATAATTAGGTTAAGCCTTATTATGGAGTTTTTACTTTTATATCATTTGAAATTACTTTTCTATTACTGTACCATCAAGATATTTAGCAAAACGCCCTCGGTTTATTTCATGCACATGATCCGGATGCCTCCATGGCCAACCACCAAACTTCGTAGTTCTAAACTCATTCATCGCATTTTCTAATTCTTCTTCAGTATTCATTACAAACGGACCATATTTTGCTACAGGCTCGCCAATTGGTTTACCTTGTAATACAAGAATACTGGCTTCTTTTTCAGTAGCTTTCAATATGATTTCTTCTGATGCCTCTACATTAATACCATGGTTGGGAGTAATTGATTCACCAAAAATTTCTAAAGTATGCCCATCATAAAAATATATGGTTCGCGTTGAACCTTTGTTAGCTTTAGGTAATGTTATAGTGCCATTAGCTTCAATTTTTATATTCCAGATCGCTACATCGTTTTCTGTCTCTGAAGCCCAAGAATTAGGTGCAGGTTCTAATGCTTGTTTAGAACCAAAACTGCCAGCAATAATCTTTACGGTGGAATATTCTAATTTTAATACCGGAATATCTTCATGCCAAAGCATTTTAAAATGTGGGTCAACAAATTTGCTTTTAGCGGGTAGATTCAACCATATTTGAAAAAGCTCTAGCGTATTTTCTTTTTCTGTATGAATTAGCGGAAACATTTCTGAATGTTGTACTCCGCTACCGGCAGTCATCCATTGTACATCTCCTTCTCCAAATCGTCCTGCGGCACCTAATGAATCAGAGTGATCACAAAAACCTTTGTTCACAACTGTTATTGTTTCAAATCCGCGATGCGGATGTGCGGGAAATCCAGGTATCGTAGTACCGTGATACATTCTATAGCCGTCTTTAATTAGAAAATCATTTCCTAAATTTCTTCCAGCTAAAGAGTCATCAGGACCTAATTCGCCATTGCCATTAGGGTAATGGTCTAAATGATATACACAGAATAAAAAAGGATCTTGTGTTTGCCATGGAAAACCTAATTGAAATATATTTTTAATTGTGCTATTCATAATTTTAAGATTATATAAAATTAATGTTTAGCATTATTAATCTCCACCCAATTGTTTTCTGGATCTTTTAAATAAATCTGTCTTACCCCGTCAGCTCTTAAGGTTACTGTATTTTCTTTCCCTGGCCAGTCGTAATACGTGATGTTTTTTTCTTCAAGAGAAGCTATTAATTCATCTAATTTTTGGGTAGCCAAGCAAAGGTGTACACTTTTACTATGTTTCATAGCAACGCTATCTTTACCTATTAAATGTAATTGTGAGTTGGCTTGTATTACAAACCACTTAAAACCCGTTGGGGCAGAAGGGTGGGGAATCTCTTTTAAGTTCAGGACATCTTTGTAAAATGCACCTACTTTATCCAAATCCTTTACAATTACCGAGTAATGGTCATACTGAAAATCGAATGATTGTGCAGAGGCAAAAGTGCCCGTGATTAAAATGAATAATGCGATAATCTTTTTCATTGTTGTTGTTTAAGTTTGATGGTTCAAGTTACTTAAAAATGAAAGAAGCTATCTGTTAAGATAGCTTCTTTATTAATTGTGTTTTATTCTCCATCTAATGGTGGTGGACCATCGATCATTGGCTCATAAACTTCATCACCTTTTCGGGTTTTAAACTCTTCTTTCACCTTTGTAACTAATTTTGGATTTTGAAACAAGTCTAACATTGTCATACCCATTGCTTTAGATGCATGAATCATTCCTTTATGTCCAATAGACATTCCACCACAAGCAACTACTGCCCATGAATGCCAAGGTGTACCTGTAGGTGCTACAGAAACTCCTAAATTAATGTTTGGTACATTCCAACTTACATCACCAACATCTGTAGAACCACCGCCTGGGTTTTCTAATGTTTCTCTTAATGGGTGCACGGTACCATCAAAACCAACTTCTGGTTTACCGGTTGCTTTTTGAATGGCTTTACCAAAAACAGTTTCTTCTTCAGTATAGGTAATAGGACCTAATAACTCTAAATTATTTTGCATGATTTCTCCGCCAGAGCGGTTAACCAATGTTTCGTAAATACCAGATACCAACGAAATTTTATACTCAACATTCGCCATAATAGCAGCGCCTTCTGCCATAGCTTTTACACGTTC
Source organism: Maribacter aquivivus (assembly GCF_900142175.1). NCBI lineage: Bacteria > Pseudomonadati > Bacteroidota > Flavobacteriia > Flavobacteriales > Flavobacteriaceae > Maribacter > Maribacter aquivivus. Next base: position 28,301 of record NZ_FQZX01000002.1, read on the forward strand.
GTACGTTGGTAACATATTTGATCTTTTAGGATCTCTAACACGTACCCATAACTTAGCGTAATCTGGTACCACGTTTACAACTTGCCCACCATCTTGTATATGATAATGAATTCTAGAAGATGGTAAAATATGCTCTCTGTAATAGTTGATACCTGTAGTATATAATTCTAAAGCATCAGATGCGCTACGACCGTTCCAAGGATCCATAGAGGCATGTGCTGCCTGACCATAAAACTCTACTACAAAATCAATAAGTGATAAACCGCTTTGTACATCTGCTTCAATACCTGCACCTGGGTGCCAGCTAACGTTGACGTCTACATCATCCCATAATCCAGCTTTTACCATCCAAACTTTTGCAAAGTATTTTTCTTCCGCTGGTGTGCCTAAGAATTTTACGGTTCCTTTTATTTTACCAGTATCCATTAGTTCTTTAATCGCAATTGCAGAGCCAAGACTTGCAGTACCAAACATGTTGTGTCCGCAACCATGACCTGCAGCACCTTCTTTAAAAGGTTCTTTTACGGGTGACGTTTTTTGAGAAATTCCAGGTAGAGCATCAAACTCACCCAAAATACTTATTACAGGGCTACCAGAACCATAAGTTGCAGTGAAGGCTGTTGGTATATCGGCAACGCCCCTAGTAACAGTTAATCCGTTCTTTTCGGCATAATCAGCCAAAATTCTTGAAGATTCTGTTTCATCAAAAGCAGTTTCGGCCAGTGCCCAGATAGAATCACTAATTTTAATAAGCTCTTCTTTATGTTTTTCGACAGAAGCGATGATTAGGTTTTTGTCTTTGCTCATTTTCTGAGAAAAAACTGAAGCACTCATGCACAAGCAGAGCGCCAATAATAATGTTTTTTTCATATTAGTTGTTTTGGTTGTTAGTCTTCTAATCATTAGTAGTGTTAAACCTTAGATTAAAGTCCTAGTAAATATACCAAAATAAAACGCTACATATAACTTGGTAAATGTGGGTTCTAATTGCGTATATCGAAGATTGACTCATTTTTAATGAATTATTTTGGATTCAAAAATTAAGAGTGCAATCACTTGAAAATAATATAATTTAATGCCTCATTTTTCGTTATTACATAAATCTCAAAGTTTTCAAAATTTCGAATTATGAAAAATCTAGCCTATAAAGTACTCTTGACCTCTGCATTTTTTTCAGTTATGGCGTGTAGTTCTACCAATAGAATGACCATGGGTATTACCCAACCAGCCGAAGTGCCAATACCAAATGATGTAATTAATATAGGTATAGTAAATAGAAGCAGTGCATCTGAAAACAACAAGGTTGTAGATAATATAGATAAGATTTTATCCTTAGAGGGACTTAATTTGGATAAAGAAGGCGCTCAAAATGCTGTAACGGGACTCAAATATGAATTAGAACGTAGTAATCGATTTGATGCTGTTAAGATAATTGATAATCAAAAAGATATAGAAAAAGGATTAAGCATTTTTCCATCAGAAATCTCTTGGGAGATTGTTGATAGAATTTGTAAGGATAATGATGTGGACGTACTATTTTCATTAGAGTTTTATGACACTGATACGGCTGTTGATTATGAATTAACTACAGTCAAAATACCTAATAATTTGGGTATCGATGCAAATGTACCGGGTCATAGAATTAAACTGAATACGGCTATTAAAAACGGATGGAGAATCTATGACCCGTCTAATAGAACAATTATAGATGAGTACGTTTCTAACGACAGACTATTTTCTTCGGGAGAGGGAATTAATCCTGTAAAGGCATTAGAGGCTGTGATTGGTAGAAAAGAGGCTGTTCTAAGTGTGAGTTCTAAATTAGGTGCAAACTATGCGCTTTTTACAAGACCTGAAAAAATTCGTATTGCTAGAGATTATTTTATAAAAGGAAGTACTAATTTAGAAATTGCTGATAGACGGGCAAAAGCGGGTGACTGGGATGGTGCTGCAGACTTATGGAATGCCGATCTAAATAATGCTAAAAGTAAAGTTGCAGGTAGAGCATATTACAATATGGCAATTAGTAATGAAATTAACGGCAACCTAAATAAGGCTATAGAATATGCTTCTAAAGCCTATACAGATTACGAAAATAAAGATGCTTTACGTTATGTAAATATGCTAAAAAGAAGAGTTGTTAATCAGCAAGAACTAAATCGTCAATTGGCGAAATAGTTTAGCTAACCGCTTCCTTATATGTTGATAAACAGCGTTCTCTAGCCATTTTGTGGTCAACCATTTTTTCTGGGTATTTGTCAGTGCCAAATTCTTTAATCCAGGTTTTTATGTATTTTTTGTTTTTGTCGAACTTATCTACTTGTGTCATTGGGTTAAATATTCTAAAATAAGGTGCAGCATCTACACCGCTGCCTGCTGCCCACTGCCAATTGCCAACGTTTGAACTCATTTCATAATCTAGTAGCTTTTCGGCAAAATAAGTTTCTCCCCAACGCCAATCTATTAAAAGATGTTTGCACAGAAAGCTAGCTACCAGCATACGTACACGATTATGCATGTGACCTGTCTCATTTAGTTCGCGCATACCGGCATCAACCAAAAGATATCCTGTGGTACCAGTTTTCCATTTTTCGAATTCATCTTCATTATTTCGCCATTCTATACGATCGTATTTAGATCTAAAAGCGTTATTTACAGTATGTGGAAAGTGGTAAAGAATAGTCATGAAAAATTCTCTCCATATCAATTCGCTCCAAAAAATCTTATTATTTTCGGCAATGGCTTTTTTCATCATCTTACGAACCGATACGGTACCAAAGCGTAAATGCGGACCTAAGTGAGATGTTCCATTCTCTATTGCTGGAAAATTACGTGTGTCTTCATAATTATCTATTAGAGTAGGGGTAACATCATAATTGGGAACAGCTATTTTTGATTTCTCAAAACCGATATCGCTCAATGATAAATTTGGTAATCGAGAGTTTTTAATCAAATTAGCCAAATACTGATTAGTATAGTGAATAACCAAATCTTTATCAGCACTAAAATGCTCTTGCCATTTATTCTTATAAGGTGTGTAGACTACATATGGGTCTCCGTCACCCTTAACGATTTCTGATTTTTCAAAAATAACTTGGTCTTTGAATGTTTTAAATTCAATGGATTTTTCCTTTAAAAAACTTGCTACCTTTTCATCTCTTTCTTTTGCATATGGCTCATAATCTCTATTGGTGAATACGGTCATTACCTCGTATTCTTGGGTAAGACTTTTTAAAATATCTATAGGTTTCCCAAAATACATAGCTAAAGAACTATCATGCTCTTCTTGTAATTGATTTCGCATGTTCTGCAGGGTCTCATGTATAAATGTTAGCCTTGCATCATCTTTCGGTAATTTTGAAAGAATTTCTTTATCAAATATAAAAATGGGCAATACTGGGTGGTCGCTTTTTAAAGCTTCAAGAAAACCGACGTTGTCGTCTAATCTTAAATCTCTTCTAAACCAAAATATAGATACTTTTTTAGACATTTAGTTGATGTTTAAAGTTGAGAGTCCACCATCTACACCAATAATCTGTCCGGTCATCCATGTACTTTTATCACTTAAAAGAAAGACTGCTGCATTTGCAATATCTTCAGGATTTCCTACTCTTTTTAACGGGTGACGTTCACTCATCATTTCACGTTTTTTATCATTGTTCAACAGTCGTTTTGCTAATGGTGTATCAACCAAAGATGGTGCTATTACATTAACCCGTACTTTAGGTGCATACTCTGCCGCCATAGATTTTGCAAAACCTTCAATAGCTCCTTTAGCAGCAGCTACACTAGTATGAAACGGCATACCTGTACCTACTGCAATAGTACTAAAAAAGACCATACTTGACCCTTCGTTCATCAATGAAATTATCTCTTTAACTATTTTAACCATAGCAAAGAAATTAAGCTCCATGTCATCTTTAATGGTGTCTAATGACATCATTTTAAATGGTTTTAGATTTATACTACCTGGGCAATAAGCAAATCCATCAAGTTTTTCAGGTAGTTGAGAAACATCAAGTTCATCAGTGGTAACATCGAATTTGATATGAGTTATATTTTTATGTTGCAATTCTTCATCTGTTCTCGATGCAACAAATACGTTATGCGTTTCTTGTAATTCTTTAACCATAGAAAGCCCAATACCATGAGACCCACCAATTAATAATATATTTTTCATTTAAAATGATTTAAGTTGAAGTTCATTAGGGATGGAATCTACAGTACCGAAAAGCTCTTTCAATTTGTCTTCTCTGAACTTAAATATTTCCATCAACTGTTTTTTTACGATAATAGGGTGTGCTAACTGACCTAAAATTCCGAAAGGAATTTTATAATCTATAATATCTTCCATAATAACACCTTCATCTATTTCATTGATAAAGTGCTTATGGTGCCAAAGTGCATATGGTCCAAATCTTTGTTCATCTACAAAATAATTGCCTTGATCTACGTGGGTTATTTCAGTTACCCATTTTGTAGTATACCCAGGAAAGGGGGATACTTTATATTGTATAATCTGCCCGGGAAACATTTCTCTATCTGCTCCTGAAAGAATATTGAAACCCATATGCTCAGGAGTAATGACCTTCAAATTTGCTGGGTCAGATAAAAACTCCCACGCTTGTTTTTTGCCAATAGGCAAGGCTTGTTTTGAATGTAATTGATATAATTTCATGTAAGCACATTTAGTAAAGATAGACACTTAAATGTCTAACAATATTCAAAAATAGTTAAACAATATTTAAAATGCTTTGTTATATCCTTAAAAATTAACTTTATCGATTAAATTGAATTTAGGTCACTTAAATACAGGTGATTAACATTATTCTAGCTTATTTTGCAACAATGAAACTTTTTGTTCAACAGTTGGGGCTTATTATTATATTCATTTGTACAGCAGCTTTAGCTGCGCAAGAGAATGTGCAAACTGTTGGCGAACTGCCTAATGATGTATTTGAAACATCTGGATTGATATACTTTAATGGCAATTTTATAACCCATAATGATTCTGGTAACGAAGCCGTACTTTATGAGTTGGATACATTGACGCTTTCTATACAAAGAAGAGTAAATGTTACTAATATATCAAATATTGATTGGGAGGCGATTTCTCAAGATGATGAGTATATCTACATTGGTGATTTTGGAAATAATGTGGGTACAAGAACAGACTTAGCTGTTCATAGAATTTTAAAAGAAGATTATCTAAGCTCTAATACCGTCTCAGCAACTACTATAAACTTTTCTTACGAAGATCAGCAAGAATTCGAAAATAATGGAAATAGTGATTGGGATGCAGAAGCATTTTTTGTTATCGATGATAGAATAGTGGTGTTGACTAAGCAATGGCAATCTCTAGGGTCAGTGGCTTATGAATTTTCTAAGTTTCCAGGAACGTACGCGGCAAATAACGTAGGGACAATTGAGGATGTCGGTTTAATTACCGACGCAACTTATGATGCTGAATCTAACAGGTTGGTTGTAATTGGGTATTCTTCGATTTTGAGTCCGTTTGTAGGTGTAGTAGAACATTTAAATTTCAATGCTGTTTTTGAAGGATACGCACAACAATCTTTAGGACTTAATTTTATTCAAGCGGAAGGACTAACGCAAACTAGTTCAAGTAGTTATTTCTTTTCATCAGAATATTATTCTAGACAAACTCCAACTATTGAATCACCATCACGATTATTTTCTTTTCAGATATCAGATATTGCGCCAGAGGAGCCAGAGCAACCTGAAAACCCAGAAGAACCACAAAATCCCGAAGAACCAGAGAACCCTGAGGAACCTGAAACTCCAAACGAGCCAGAAAATCCTGAGGAAACTGAAAATCCTGAAAGTCCATCATTAACTGTAATTCCGGAGAATTCTAATGAAGAGGATAAATTGATTATCTACAGAGATAGCTCTTCAAACCTTTACCATTATTCTATTGCTACAGATAAAACAGTTTTCGGACAGGTTATTTATGATTTATCAGGAAAGGAAGTATGGCAGAAATCAGGTGAAATCAGTAAAAAGGGCATCATCTCTCACCATTTAGAATCTTCAATATATTATTTGGCGTTGTTTTTAGAAAATGGTGTAATTGCAACATCTTTTGCTGTTTATTAATAAAGAGCTTAGTATTTAAGAATTTGTTAACATTTCAACCTCTCCTTTATAAGTAGTTTTGCGATAAATAACTAATCAGCAAAATAATCATGAACAAAGTAGTACTATTTTTATTGGCAATTGTAGCTTCCTTAACTGTTGAGGCACAAATAAATACACCAGCACCAAGTCCGGCAGCTAAATTAATGCAGACCGTAGGTTTAACAGAAGTAAGTATTAACTATTCTAGACCTTCTATGAGAGGTAGAAAAGTATTTGGCAACCTTGTACCTTTTGATAAATTATGGAGAACAGGAGCAAACGGATACACTTTAGTAACTTTTGACTCTGACGTAACTATTGCAGGTAAAGAAGTTAAAGCAGGAACATATTCTATTTTTACTAAACCAGGAGCTTCTAATTGGGAAGTTTTTATCTATACTGATACTGTAGGTGGTGGTACACCAAGTAATTGGGAAGAAAGTAAAGTAGTTGCGAAGTTATCTGTACCGGTTTACAAAATTGAAATGCCTGTAGAAACTTTTACGATCACTTTTGATGATGTAACTTCTAAAGGAGCAAATATTGGTATCATTTGGGAAAACACTTATGTAGCAATTCCTTTTACTGTTGGTACAGATGCTACTGTAATGAGCAGTATTGATAAAGCTCTAAACGGACCAACTGCTGAAGATTACTATGCTGCTGCAGTATACTATTCTAGTGAAGGTAAGGACATTAAGAAAGCTAAAGAATGGATGGACAAGGCGATGTCAATGACTGATAAGCCTGCATTTTGGCAATTAAGACAACAGTCTTTAATTTTAGCAAAAGCAGGTGATAAAAAAGGAGCTATCGAAGCTGCTAAAAAATCATTAACAGGTGCTACTGCAGCTGGTAATAATGATTACATTAAAATGAACAACGAGTCTATTAAAGAATGGAGTTCTAAATAATTAGAATTTCTATAAAACTTAAAAAGTCCGTGTTGTAAAACACGGACTTTTTTTATGGAATATAATTTTCAATTTTATTCAAATACTTTTACGCCGTCATCAATAGCCAAATGGTAGTATTCGGCATCGATACCAGTTTGTTCTTTATATTGTTCTAGTAAAGATTTTATACTTGTATCTAGTTTTTCTGTCTTCATTAAATTAATTGTGCAACCACCAAAGCCGCCACCCATCATTCTAGAGCCAAGCACACCATCTAACCTTTCACCAATTTTAACCAAAGTGTCTAATTCGCTTGTGGTTATTTCGTATTGTGTAGACATAGCCCAATGACCTTCTTTAAGTACAGCACCAACGGTAATAGCATCACCAGCAGATAAAACCTTGATCATTTTACGAACACGATTATTTTCTTCGATAATATAATTTGCGCGCTTAACATCGATAGCATCAGCAAGGTTGGCAACTTGTTGTAAATCTTCTAGCGTAACATCGCGTAATGAAGTAATTTCAGGTCTATATTTCTGTACCTCTTTTACAATATTCTCGCATGATACCCTACGCTTATTGTATTCAGAATCAACGGCTAAATTGTGCTTTATATTAGAATTCACCAATACCCAACTATAGCCATCTAGATTAATGGGAATGTAGTTATGACTTAAATCTTTACAGTCTAAGAAAAATGCATTTCCCTTTTTTCCAAAGAGTACGGCATATTGATCCATTAATCCGCAATTGAGTCCAATTTTATGTTCCGCCTCTTGTGCTATTAAAGCAATTTCTTCTCTTGAAATCTCTTTTCGTGATACTTTAGTCAGGGCGTAAATAAAACCGCAACACAATGCGGCAGAAGAAGAGAGGCCTGATCCAATGGGAATATCTCCACCAAAAACACAATCCATTCCTTTTAAAGGATAGTTTTTAGCGACTAAAATTTCAATAATAGCCTTAAAATAGTTACCCCAGAAAGATTCAAATTTTTTATGTGCGCCATTTAATTGAAATACAATACGTTCTGGCTGGGTTAAAAAAGTTTCGATTTGAATACTATTTAGGTCATTGCCCGAAACAGCAAAATAAATCCCTTTTTCTATTGAAGCAGGTAATACCAAACCTTCATTATAATCAGTATGCTCACCAATTATATTAATTCGCCCAGGAGCTTTAATAAGAGTAGGTATAGTCTTGTAATGTTCAATAAAATAGGACGTAATTTGCTTATCTACCATTAGTGTTTTATAAAAATCTATTGTCTTACGTTGTAGGTAAAGGCTTTTTTAGCATTCGGTCAAAGGCTTCAAATATAAACGATATTACTATTACCAATGCCGCACCAAAAAAGTTAAGCCATAGATATCCTAATTTTTCTTGACCTGAAGGGTAAATATGAATCAGGTAGTAATAAATAATACAAATGATAACTTGTGTAACTACGGCAGCAAAGAAAACGGCATTACCTTTTATAAACTTAAAGAAAAAAGCGATTAAAAATATACCTAAAACATTGCCATAGAAAATACTACCAATGATATTTACTAATTGAATTAAATTATCAAATAGGTTTGCTACGCAGGCAATTAAAATGGCTACAATTCCCCAAATTAAAGTAAAGAATTTAGAAGCTTTTACATAATGCTCTTCTGAAAGATTTTCAGTTGCTCTATTACGTTTATATAAATCTAAAGCGGTAATTGTACCTAGTGCATTTAATTCTGAGGCTGTTGATGACATCGCTGCAGATAAAATTACGGCTAATAGTAGCCCCACTAAGCCTGTGGGTAAGTTATTAAGTATGAAATGTATAAAGACATAATCTTTATCATTGGTTTCAACCGCATCATTTGCCTGACTTATTAAAGACTTTGCAGCTATACGATTGGTGCTATCTTTTTGATTAATACGTATAATTTGTTTTTTAGCTTCTTCAACTGCGGTATATTCTTTTATTTCTAAAGCTGCCGAAAACTTGTTTTGAGCAATTCTTTTTTCTGCTTCTAGCGCTACTTGTCCTTCTTGAAGTAGCCTATAATCTTCGGCATAACTTGACTCCATTACTGCTTGTGTTGCAGACGGATTAAAATTTAATGGTGACGGATTGTATTGGTAGAATACAAATACCATAACACCCACTAAAAGAATAAAGAACTGCATTGGTATTTTAAGAACAGCATTGAAAATAAGACCTAGTTGACTTTCTCTTACAGATTTACCAGATAAATAACGCTGTACCTGACTTTGGTCTGTACCAAAGTACGCTAAGAAAAGAAAAAGTCCGCCTGTAATACCGCTCCAGAAAGTATATCTACTGGAAGTATCTAAATCAAAATTCAGTATTTCTAATTTATTACTGGCACCAGCAATTTTCATGGCTTTGCTAAAGGTAATATCAGAAGGTAAGTATCCTAATATAAAAAAGAAGGTGATAAACATACCTGTCATGATAATGAACATCTGCTGTTTTTGAGTAACGCTAACGGCTTTTGTTCCACCGGACACGGTGTATATAATTACTAGCGTACCAAGAATAACATTTAATGTGCGTAGATCCCAACCTAGTACGGCAGATAAAATGATTGATGGAGCAAATATAGTAATACCTGCAGCTAGACCTCTTTGAATCAAAAACAGTACTGCGGCTAAAGAACGGGTTTTAAGATCGAACCTACCTTCTAAAAATTCATAGGCAGTGTAAACCTTCATTTTATGGTATAGTGGTATAAATACCATACAAATGATAATCATGGCTAAAGGTAGACCAAAATAGAACTGAACAAAGCCCATACCGTCATGAAAGGCTTGACCCGGAGTAGATAAGAAGGTTATTGCACTGGCTTGAGTAGCCATTACTGATAAACCTATTGTCCACCATTTAGAATCATTACCACCACGAACGTAGTCATCTACGTTCTTACTTCCTTTGGTTTTCCAAACTCCGTATATTACTATAAAGAGAAGTGTGCCAATAAGAATAATCCAATCTAATCCTCCCATATTAATTGAATGAAGTCATTACGTAATAGAAAATAAGAACATATATAAGATTGAGCACTAATACAATGGTGTACTCTTTTTTCCAAGTTTTATTTTCATCCCGTTCGTTGCTCATCCTTTGATTTTGGCTTTTGTTTCAACTTTATCTTTTCCTACAGAAAGCATATTAGAAAATAATTTGTAAGCTCCAGGAACACCAGCCGGTAATTCTCTAAAAAAGCTCAGTCCGGTATAAATATAGTTTCCCTTTCCATACGGGGCAATTAAAAGGCTACCTTTTGTTGATTCTTCACCTTCGTCATGCATTTCTAAAACAGGTATAAATTCTGCGCTCCATTTATTCGGGAAGTATAATCCTCGTTCTTGAACCCAACCGTCAAAATCACTCTTGCTAATATCATTGGGAAAATGTACGAGTGAATTATCTTTTGCTATTATTTCTACATCAGAATTCTCATTCGTTACTCGGTCTCTTGAAATTTCTATGTCGTAAGGTGCTATATTTTCGAATTGAGAACCCCATCTACTTGCAGTGTTATATTGCACAATTACTGTACCACCATTTTTGGCGTAATCTAGAATAAATCGTTGTTTAAATTTTAACTCATCTACTACGTTATATGCTCTAATACCTAAAACTACAGCATCATATTTTTTTAATGATTCTTTTGTAATAGTATTAGGGTCAATTAGTTGAACATTGTATCCTATTTGTTCTAAACTCGTAGGTACTTCATCACCGGCACCCATAATATAACCAATGTTTTCTCCTGCTTTTTGAATGTTTAATCGGACTACTTTGGTTTCTGAAGGAAGTAAAATAGTTTGCGTGGGTACATGATCATAAGCAATAGTTACCATCTCTTTGGTAATTTCTTTACCGTTCAGTTTTATAATAGGGGAGATGCTACTTTCGTTTTCCGTAGCCGGCGGAGTCAATGTAAAATATACTGTTTGCTCATCACCTTTTTTGATGATTGAGAACGGTTGCGATTTTTTATCTACTTGCCACCCTGTGCCATATTTTAATTCTACAGTACCTGAGATACTGTCTTTATGTGCTTTAATAGTAACCGGAATTCTTTTTTCTGATGCATCGGCAAATATCAATACCTTATCTGAAAAGCTTGCAGTTGCTTCTGGTACCACTTCAAAAGGCTGATAAATTTCTCCTTTATCGGGTTTTGCATATTTATAAACGACAGGTTTGGTAATAGAAATTAAAACACCGTTTATGTTCAAATTAAAAATAGCATTAAATGCACGTGGTGATTCTGGTTTTCCTATTAAGTTAGTATTCTTAACAGTGTATGTGCCTAAAGTTCCTTTTTCCATTAGCCAATACGGACTAGTAAAATCTGTGGAAGACGGAATATTTAATTCAACTTTATTTTCAAACAATTCATTATTGCTTAAAACAATATTATCAATGTTACTATTCTGATTATTTAGAAATATCGATTTCAATTCAATGTTAATATCACTTCTATTTAGTGCTTGAATTTGAACATCGACCGTTTGACTAGGATTTGTATACCCCGTTTTTGTAAAAGCTTCTAAATGCAGTCCAGTAACAGCTGAAATTATAGTGGTTAATTCTGATGTTTTTAAATTTTTCCAATGTTCATCAGATACGTTTTGTAATAGCTGATACGCTTCAAGCAATTTTGGCAAATGTAACGTAGGATCTTTGAAATTGAAATTATCCTGTACATCGTAAAGAATTTCACCTATTGCATTTCCTCCATCAATTCTGGACCAACTAGTATCAATACCATCAAAAAGGTTTGACTTGTCTTTTGGCAAATCACCTTTTAATAATTCAACGTATTCATCTTCTGTGCCTCTAGAACTTAATCTTCCAAAACCTTGGCATAAGTGCTGACTGCTAGCTAATGAAGCTATTTCGTTGTTAGACATGCCTAACATAGGGTAGTAGGTGCCTACATCCATATTTAACATGTTAGACTTATCTGCTTTTTTAAATTTTTCTTCGCTACCATAAAACCACCACGAAGTATTAAAAAATAATCGTTTTGGTTGCCAAGTATTTGTTGATGATAATTGCTCTGGGTAAGCATTTTTATCATTTGCTAGGTCAAATGCCTCGAAACTTAACATTGCCGAAGAGGTATGATGACCATGTGTAGTACCAGGAGTTCTGTGGTCAAATCTATTGATAATTACATCTGGCTTAAATTTACGTATGGTTCTTACTACATCGCCAAGAATAGATTCTTTATTCCAAATTTCTAGAGTTTCACTTGGTTGTTTTGAATATCCAAAATCATTAGCGCGACTAAAAAATTGTTCGCCACCATCAACTCTTCTAGCTGCAAGTAATTCTTGGGTTCGTAGCACGCCCAAAAGTTCTCGTAATTCTGGACCAATTAAATTCTGACCTCCATCACCTCTGGTAAGTGACAAATAACCTGTTCTTGCCTTAACATCGTTAGATAGGTATGATATTAAACGCGTGTTTTCATCATCTGGGTGTGCCGCTATATAAAGTGCGGTACCTAAAAAATTAAGCTTTTCAATAGCGTGGTAAATGTCTGTTGCAGATCTATTTTTGGGGGTTTGGGCTTTCAGGGTACCGAGTACAAAGATACTGCAGGTTATTAACCCTAATAAATATCGCATTTCAAGTTGGTTTTGGTAGTAATTTCAAATATAATAAGATTAGTACCTAAGCTCGCTTTTTTACGACTTCTTTAACAGAATCAAACAATTTGTTCTTCCTCTTCTTCTGTATTTAAAAATTCGCCTTGTTGGTAGGTAGAGATTAGTATAACACCTTTTTGTAGTACAAGGTTATTGGGGTACGTTAAAATCTCGCCGTTATTTCTTCTCAAATGCAAATGGAAAGCTCTAATGTCTTCTATTACAAATTTATCTAAATCGGTATTGTTCGGGTCAAGTAATTCTTTATCTAAAATACGAATTGTGTTCCCTATTTTAAAAGGAAATGAAAAGAAGATAATAACACCTGCGGTAATGTTACTTAAAATAGACCATTGGGCAAATAATGCTACGCCAATCACAGCAAATACCGATGATAACATAACGCCTAAATCTCTGTAGTTGACACTCCATATTAGTGTTAATATAACTACAGCAATTATAGTGAGTGCAATGTTTGTAAACTTAAGAATTAAGTTAGTGCGCACAGGATTATAATCACTGATTTTACTAACCTTTCTAATTGCTGTGGCAAATAAAACTTTTAAAACAAGAATAACTATTAAAACAATGAGACTATATATTAGCTCATTGTAATGCTCATTAATAAATTCTTTCATATGCTATAACCCTAAACTATCGCGCAAATATAAATCCTTATTCGATTTCTGCTGCCAATAGGGTGTTGTAATCCTGTTAATTCTTGTTGCTTTAGATGTTAAAACTTTTTTGTTGTCGCCAAACCCATCATGAAAGGTATCTGCCCAGCTTTCTATAGCATATGGAAACTTGTTTTCAAACATGATTTTTAAAGTACGTTCTAACTGCGGATAGTGAATCTCATAGGTATTCATTCCGTCTTTTTCAGTTAAAGTAGTGATTGCCTCATAAGCCTTGAATTCTTTATGAGTTGTTCTGATAAACTCCAATGATGGAATCATTTTTATTTCACCGATTGTTAGATTTTCTGGATTTACTCTGATTTTATTCCAGATTTCATTTTCAAGAATAGCTTTCTCTATATGGTAATCTTGGTCTCCTTCAGATTCAAAATAAGAATGACTCATAATTTCAAAATCATCTTTGTTGTTTAATTGTGCGTATACATGACCGCACCATTCTTGTGCAGAAAACGATATTTTAAGCGCATGTTTATTATCATGAACAGGGTAGAAACTACTCGTCATAATAGAGTAGGGGTATATACCCGTAATGTAGTTTTTGGTAGTATTCAATTTTAAAACAGGGATGTTGCTTTTGTTGCTATTATCTGCCTTCACTTGAGCCCCTGGTAAAAATGGTTCAGTTACATATATCAATACAGCACTACCTTCTCTCATCTCGCCATATCTAGCTTGTTCTAAATTGTAAGAAGTGATTTCTGCAGTACCGTTATACCAATACTCTTTAAATTCTTGAGAAAGCTCATTTTTTGGGGCTTCTGTTTTTATTTCAGTGGTAGACATAGCTAAAGTGTTACTATTACTTTTAGGTTTTTCTTTGCAGCTAGAAAGGAGTATTAGTAATCCGAATATGCTGTAAATTGCCTTGTTTAGTTTTAATAGTTTCATGCCTGTCATAATTTTGAATTATTCTATGTTACCAATTGTAATAAGGTTTTATAAACAAGTTGTGTTGGTAAGCCAACTACATTAGTGTAAGAACCTTTTATTTCTTCAATACCTATGAGTCCTATCCATTCTTGAATGCCATATGCACCTGCTTTGTCGTAAGGCTGATATTCTTTTATATAATGTTGAATTTCATCTTTCGATAAATCTTTGAACTTCACTTCGGTTATTGAATGCTGAATTATCTGTCGTTTAGTTGTTGTAAAACATACAGAAGAAATCACCTGATGCCAATCCCCAGATAGTTTTTTAAGCATTGATTCAGCTTCTGTACTACCTTCAGCTTTTGCTAAAGACTCATTATTATGCCAAACAACAGTGTCTGAGGTTATTAAAATGTCTTTTGACTGTAAATCTGGTATAAATACTTCTGCTTTTAATTTAGCTAGATAATCTGATATTGCAGCTCCTTTTAATTCAGAAGGGTAAACTTCATCTACAGATTTAATACGAACTTCAAAATCAAGCTCCATATCCTTAAAAAACTGATGTCTTCTTGGTGAGCCAGATGCCAGAATTAAATGATATGCTTCTAATTTATTCTTCAACATAAACTAATCATTTGCAGCACTGAAATGGCTGGTCCAATCTCCACGTACTTTTAAAACTTGCTCAATCACATCACGTACACAACCATGACCACCGTTTATGTGCGAAATGTATTGGCTTATACTTTTAACTTCTGCAACAGCATTTTGTGGGCAAGCTGCTATAGCAACCGCTTGCATTGGGGGAATATCTGGAATGTCATCACCCATGAATAAGACATTCTCTGCATCAATATGATAGATATCCATATACTCTTCTAAAGCATCCATCTTATAATGAGCTCCCATATAAATATCTGTTACTCCAAGAGCACATAATCTGGTACGAACACCTTCATTTGTTCCTCCGGTAATAATACAAACATTATAACCTTTTTTTAAAGCTACTTTTAAGGCATAACCGTCTTTAACATTCATTTTACGTAGCAATTCTCCTTCACTAGTAACTAATAGACTGCCATCTGTAAATACACCATCAACATCAAAAATAAATGTGGTAATGTCATTTAAATATTCCTTATAACTTTTTTCCATGCTTTTCTTTAATTGAGTTGCTTAATAGGGTGTAAAGTTCCCGTTGGTGTTTATCTTTTATAATTTGTAAATGATTGTGTAATGTTTGTTGGTCTCCACGTTTTGCAGGCCCGGTTTGGGCTTGTAAAGGTGTTAACGTATCTAATTTTGCGGCAGTTTCTTTAATTAAAGGCTGTAATAGTTTAAAGTTAATTTTATGTTCTTCGCAAATTTCAGAACCTATTGTATACATGTAATTCGTGAAATTATTTACAAATACCGCTGCTACATGAAGGGTTTTGCGTTGTTCAGAATCTATTTCAACTACTGTGTTACTTAATGTTTCACCAAGCTGTTTCAATAAATTAAGGTCGTCCTCATTTGTTGCCTCTACACAAATAGGAATTTCATAAAATGAAATAATTTTACCTTTTGTAAATGTTTGTAAAGGATAAAAAATACCTGGTCGTTGGGCAGATTTTAATGCTTCAAGAGAAGTTGCTCCAGAAGTATGCGCTAATATTCCATCAGTATTTTTAAAATTATCAGCAACTAATTTAATGGCGTCATCTGATATTGCAAGTATATAAATATCTGCAGTTGCAATATCATTAAAGGTAGTAGAAACCGCAATGTTGTTCTTTACAAAAGCCAAATGTTCTCGGTTTCTACCAATTACTTGCTTAATGGTTACATCATTTGATTTTTCAAATGCTTGATAAAGATTTTGAGCTACATTTCCTGTACCAACTATAACGACTGATATCATGTAGCAAAAGTACAAAGTTTATAGAAGTCTTGTTGTATTAAAATTAACAGTTTCATTGAAGTTTAAAAGCAATAAAAGACATCCGTAAATGGTGAAAAGGCCTTATTTTTGCATCTTGAAAATCAACTCCTATCTTCCATGACGGAAATGTTCAAAAAAATATTTTTCTCTACACGCTTAATGTCCATCTTATTTATCGTTTTTGCCACAGCAATGGCATTCGGTACTTTTATTGAAAGTTGGTATAGCACAGAAACCGCACGAATCTGGATTTATAATGCCTGGTGGTTTGAAGTTATCATGGTGTTCTTTGTAATCAACTTTTTTGGTAATATCTCTAGATACCGTCTTCTGAGATTAGAGAAATGGCCTGTGTTGGTTCTGCATTTATCTTGGGTATTGATTATAATTGGAGCTTTTGTAACGCGTTATATCAGTTTTGAAGGTATGATGCCAATACGTGAAGGAAAAACGGAAAAGGTATTCTATTCTGATAAAACATATCTAACGGTTTATGTTGATGGTGAAATTGAAGGTGAGGCACGAAGAAAAGTTTTAGAAGATGATTTAATTGTTACGCCAGAAGCTATAAAATCTAACTTGCCATGGAAAGCTGATTTTAATGGTGAAGATTTTGAGGTTTCTTATGTTGAATTTATTAAAGGAGCCAAGCAAGGATTATTGCCAGATTCTAATGGTACAAAGTTTTTAAAGATTGTAGAGGCAGGTGATGGTGAACGTCATGATCACTATTTAGAAGATGGTAAGGTCGCCAGTATACATAATGTACTTTTTGCATTAAATAATAATACAGATGGCGCCATCAATATTATGACCACAGATTCTGTATATCAGATTCATTCTCCTTTTGATGGTAACTATATGCGTATGGCTGACCAGCTTCAAGGTGTTTTAGTAAAAGATAGTTTACAACCTTTAGTATTGCGTTCGTTATATAATACTGCTGGTATGCAGTTTGTTATTCCAGATTCTGTAACACAAGGTTCATACGGAATTGTTGAAATACCTGATGCTGAGAAAACTAAAATAGATCAAGATGCGATTGTTTTTGATGTTACTGCGAACGGAGAAACCAAACAAATTAAATTATTAGGTAGTAAAGGTCCTTCAAATTTTAGTGAGAAAGTGAATGTTGGCGGACTCAATTTCTCTATTCGATACGGATCAAAAGTATATGAATTGCCGTTTGGTATTAAACTGAATGATTTTATTGCCGAAAAATACCCTGGTACAGAGAAAGGGTATTCATCATATATGAGTAGAGTAACTATTGAAGATGAGCGTCCTTTTGACTATGATATTTTTATGAACCATGTTTTGGATCATCAAGGATATCGCTTTTTTCAATCGGGCTTTGATCCTGATGAAAAAGGAACGACCTTATCTGTAAACCATGATTTTTGGGGAACTTGGATCACCTACATTGGTTACTTTCTTTTATATATTGGTTTAATGGGGATTATGTTTTTTGGTAAAACGCGTTTCAAGGATTTGGCTAATTCTTTAGATGAATTGAAAATAAAAAAGAAAAAGATGTTTGGTGTTATCGCTGTTTTAATGGCGTTTTCATTCTCATCTTTTGCGCAAGACCAACATACGCCGGAAGAAGGTCATCAACAGGCGCCAAGTAAGACACAAATAGATTCTTTGCTTGAAGCTAGTATGGTCAGTAAAGAACATGCCGATAAATTTGGTAAGCTAGTCATACAAGATGAAGGTGGGCGAATGAAGCCGATCAATACCTTTTCATCAGAACTACTTCGTAAGTTAAGTTTGAAAGACACCTATTTAGGGTATACTTCTGACCAGATTTTACTTTCTATGATGATGAACCCTGCGGTTTGGTATAATACGGAGTTCATAGCTTTAGATAAGAAATCGCAAAATGACAGTATTAGAAATGTAATTGGAATACCATCAGGTCAAGAGTATGTAAAGGCTACAGATTTCTTTGATTCTAAAGGGCAGTATAAATTGGAACCCTTTTTAAGAGAGGCAACAGCGACAGCTAATCCGAATAAATTTCAACAAGATTTTAAAGATGCCAATATTAGATTGAGTCTTTTAAATCAAGCTTTAGGGCAAGATATTGTTAAGATATTTCCGCTATTAGATGATGAGAATAACAAATGGATTTCAGCAGTAGAGTACAGAGGTGGGCAATATGAAATTAGAGATTCGCTTTATTCTAACTTTGTAAAAAATGCCATGCCATATTACTTGATGACTTTAGGTAAGGCGCAACAAAGTGGAGACTATACAGGAGCAGATAAATTATTAGGTGCTTTTCACCAAAATCAACTTAACCATGGTAGTGAAGTTTTACCATCGCAACAGAAAGTAGATCTTGAAGTGATCTATAATAAATTAAACATTTTCAATAGGTTATATCGTTTTTATGCGCTTGTTGGTTTACTAATGTTCTTCACTTTAATATTCCAAATATTTAAAGATCGTTCTGTTTGGAGGGTGGCAATATATTTCTTCAAAGGAACTATTATGCTACTATTTTTGTGGCATACAGCCGGTTTAGTCATGCGTTGGTATATTTCTGGTCACGCACCTTGGAGTAATGCTTATGAAAGTATTTTGTATGTAGCATGGGCTACCATGGGTATTGGTTGGGCGTTGGGTCGTAAAAGTGATATGACATTTGCAGCATCTGCTTTTGTAACTTCAATGCTTTTATGGATAGCACACCAGAGTTGGATAGATCCTTCTATTGCCAACTTACAGCCTGTTTTAGATAGTTATTGGTTAATGATTCACGTTGCAGTTATCGTTGGTAGTTACGGACCTTTAACCGTTGGTATGATCTTAGGTCTGGTTTCATTGATTTTGATGATTTTGACCACCAAGAAGAACAAGAAACGTATGGCAATCAACATAAAGGAATTGACCATAATCAACGAATTGGCTTTAACAACAGGGCTTGTGATGCTTACCATCGGTAACTTTTTAGGCGGACAATGGGCAAATGAAAGTTGGGGTCGTTATTGGGGTTGGGATCCAAAAGAAACTTGGGCATTGGTTTCTATCATGATTTATGCATTTGTAATACACACAAGGTTAGTACCTGGTTTAAGAGGTAAATGGACATTTAACTTTATGAGTGTTGTAGCCTTTGGTAGTATTATGATGACTTACTTTGGTGTTAATTTTTACTTAGTGGGTCTACATAGTTACGCTAGTGGGGCACAAGTTATTACACCAACTTTTATATACTACTTAGTTGCTGGTGTGCTAGTGTTAGGCGGTATCAGTTATTGGAGATATAAAGTTAATTATAGTAAATAAGATATAATAAACTGTATTAAAAAGCCTCATGGAAATTCCATGAGGCTTTTTTTATTGATGCTATTTAAGATATTTCTGGGTTGTTAATTTTGACTATCAAGTAAATCCATAAGTTCTTCAGCGGCTACTTGACCTTTTTGCTTTAAAAAATCTCTAGGTGTATTATCGCCCAATTCAAAAACAATGGCCGGCATACCGTGGTTAACGTAGAAATAATTACGTGAAACCATAGTTGGTTTTATTGTTGTAGAAGGTTTTACATTTGTATGCTTTTGAGGTAATCTTTTGGTGATATTATTTATCCAGTCAAAAACAATTTCACCTTTGTCACCAGTAATAGTAGTGTCGATAGGGTAGTAAATATCGTCCCAAGTGGAATGAAAATCTGCACCGAAGACAAACTCATAACCCTCAGATTCTTTGCCTATCAGAAAATCTCTAACACTTTTTGTTTCTGGCTGATTAAAATCTTGCCAATCTCTATTTAAATCTATTCCGCCCATATTATGACGCCAGTTGCCGTTATCAACACCATCAGGGTTCATTAATGGCACAACAAATAAATCATAGTTTTCTCTAAACTTTTGAGCCTTAGGTGAGTCTCCGCTTAAAGTTTCAATAAACGACTTCATCGCAAGAAACCCGGTAACTTCTGGTGGGTGTTGTCTAGAAATAACCATAACAGCCTTTTTATGTTTACCGTTACTAACTTCCATTAAATTCATTGCCCTATTCTCTCTACTTTTTCCTATTTCGTACGTAGATATAAAGTCTTTGGTAGTTAAAGAATCTATCCAACTTTTTACTCTTGTGGATCCATATAGTTCTTGTGCAGTAATATAAGTTGGTTCTTCACTAATATTTACTTTTATTTCTACCATCTCAGGTACTGCCTTAATTCCAAAATCACCGGTTCCTTTATTAATTCCTATAAAATTGGCGCTATCTAACGGAGTAAAATTTTCACCATCAATACTGATTTTAGGGTAGTATCTACTTCTAGAATCTTGGTAAGTCATTTTAATAGTGATGGTTTTAGGTGTTTTTGACCAAACTTTAAACGCATACCATGGACTCACGTTTACAGGAGTGTTTTCAGCTGTAATTAGTGCGGTGTAATGATTGTTTCCGTCAGAAGTTATACCGTTTAACCTTCCACTTTCAAAATCATTACTGAAGAAGGTTGCATCTTCATCAAACGTCCAAATACCTTTCCATTGTTTTTGAACAGGTTTAGATAAGGTAGAAACAACAGCACTTTTTCCCTGACCTTGATATCCTTGAGTTGCAGGTTTTTGGTTTTTACATGCTAAAAAAGCGAAAACAAGTAAAATTACATAAGCGAATTTCTTCTTCATGGGTTTGAATTTATATAGGTTTTGAAATGTTGAAGTTTAAATCTAGAAACAAAATGGTAAAGTAGATGTGTTTAAAAGGAATTAGATTGAAGTATTCCGTAATTCTTAATTCTTAACTCCATTTAATAAAGTAATGACAGATGGTTATTAATTAATAAAAGTGTACACAGATGTTTTAAGTAATTTTCCTTGAAAGTTTTAGCGCTCTTTTTAGACCTATATTATATTGTTTTAATGATAACATACAGATGTTGGATAGTGAGTTTGTTTACATTCTATTTTCTTACCTTTATTTTCTATAATTATTAGCGCATGAATTCGAATAAAAAAGGCTTGAATACCATTTGTACACACGTAGGTGAATTAGAAGATACACAACATAAGGGGGCAATTTCTCCATTATATATGAGTACATCTTATGCTTATGAAGATGTTGATGTAAAGCGTTATCCAAGATATTTTAATACACCAAATCAAGAAGGACTTTGTAAAAAAGTTGCAGCTTTAGAACATGCGGAGTCTGCATTAATTTTTGGTAGCGGTATGGCTGCGGTCAGTACAGCCTTATTAGCATTTTTAAAAGCAGGAGATCACGTATTGCTGCAGCAAACCCTTTATGGCGGAACATATAATTTAATAAACGAGGAGTTTGCTAAATTTGGTATTGAATATTCTTTTACAGAAGGATGGCAAGCAGATGCTTTTGAAGCTCAAATAAAAGAAAATACAAAGGTTATTTACATTGAAACTCCTTCAAACCCTTTATTAACGATTACCGATTTAGAGGCTATTGCCAAAATTGCCAAAAAGCATGGGTTAGTAACCATGATTGATAATACTTTTGCAAGTCCGGTAAACCAAAACCCCATTGATTTTGGAATAGATGTGGTAATACATAGTGCTACGAAGTATATGGGCGGTCATTCAGATATCTGTGCCGGAGCAGTTGCTTCAACGACCGAGTATATGGACAGAATATTTCAATTAGCAAAAAACTTTGGCGGTAGCCTTAGTGATTACACGGTATGGTTGTTAGAGAGAAGTATTAAAACAATGGGTATTCGTGTAAGAGCACAGAATGAGAGTGCTTTAGCAATGGCTCATTTTCTTGACGGATTACCCCAGATTGAAAAAGTATATTATCCAGGCTTACCATCACATCCCGAACATGAACTTGCAAAAAAGCAAATGAAAGGATTTGGGGGAATGTTGTCGTTTGAATTGAATGGAGATTTAGACGCATCGCTATTTCAGAAAGCGCTATCCTTGATAAAGCCATCAATGAGTCTAGCAGGTGTAGAGAGTACGGTTATATCACCTACTAAAACATCTCACGCGTTAATGAGTGCAGAGGTTAGAGCAGAACAAGGCATTGCTGACGGATTAATTCGTTTTTCTGTAGGTATTGAAGAAATAGAAGATTTAAAAGAAGATATTTTACAAGCTTTAGAAAGTATAAAATAATAAGCATCAATAGAAATAGTATAGAATGAAGTTGGATATTTTAGTATTTGGAGCGCATCCTGATGATGCAGAACTTGGAGCAGGTGGTACCATTGCCAAAGAAATAGCTTTGGGTAAAAAAGTAGGTATTGTAGACTTAACTCGTGGTGAATTAGGAACGAGAGGTTCAGCAGAAATTCGTGATCAAGAATCTGCTAACGCAGGAAAAATTTTAGGTGTAGCGGTACGTGAAAATTTAAGATTTAGAGACGGATTTTTTATAAACGATGAAGCGCATCAATTAGAAATTATAAAAATGATTCGTAAATACAAGCCGCATACGGTTTTGTGTAATGCTATTGATGATAGGCATATAGATCATGGTAAAGGAAGTAAACTTGTTAGTGATTCTTGTTTTTTAAGCGGATTAAGACGAATTGAAACTAAAATAGGAGAGGAGAACCAACACGAATGGAGACCTAAATTGGTATACCATTATATTCAGTGGAAAAATATTACTCCAGATTTTGTAGTAGATATTAGTGACTATATTGGAGCTAAAACTGATGCAATTTTAGCATATACATCTCAGTTTCATGATCCTAAGAGCAATGAACCAGAAACGCCAATTAGTAGTAAAACCTTTATTGAAAGTGTACATTACAGAGCCAAAGATTTAGGTAGATTAGTTGGCGTTGATTTTGCAGAAGGCTTTACCGTTGAAAGAATGGTGGCAGTAGATTCACTTGACCATTTAATTTAAGCAGACTCTTTATATCGTTTTTGTATTCTTGGTATGGTAAAATAAAAGCTAGAGCCTTTACCTAATGCGCTATGTACCCATATTTTGCCATTATTTTTCTCGACCATTTCTTTACATAATGAAAGCCCAAGTCCGGTACCTTTTTCATCATTGGTACCATAAGTAGTGTGGTTAGAATCTTTCTCAAATAATTTAGCAATAATATCTTCACTCATACCCATTCCATTATCCTTTATGTATATCTCGCAAGTTTTAATTTTTTGTATGGCACCAATAATTATCTGTCCGTTTTTAGGTGTAAACTTTAAAGCATTGCTTAATAGATTTCGAATGATAATATCTATTTGATTTGGATCTGACCAAATTTGACAATTAGGTTCAATTCTATTTACTATTGTAATAGACTTAGCTTCTGCAATTTCAGATAAGAGTGCTATATTTTCCTCTACAATACAATCTAAATTAGTTACAGAGTGCCTAGTAATTGATCCATTCATTTGTGTTTGACCCCATGAAAGTAAGTTGTTGAGGGTAAACGATATAGTGTCAATGTCTACTTTTAATTTCGGAACAAAGTTCAAGAATTCGTCTTTGGTCATTTCTCCTTCTTTAAATAATTTTAAAAGCCCTTGAAATGCGCCTATTGGTCCTCTTAAATCATGACCGATGATAGAGAACAATTTATTTTTAGTCTGATTTAATTCATTTAAATACGCTTGTTTCTCTTCTAAATCATTTTTCTTATTTCTAAGTTCTAGATTTAATTTTTTCTGTGCTTGTTCATTTCTGTGAATCAACAATGTTATAATCGCAAAAATGAATAGTATTACAATAAATACATAAATGTATATTTTCTGTTTGGCCAGCGCTTTTTCATTATCAAGAATTAATTGCTGTTTTTGCTGGTCATATTCTACTCTTGTTTTAAGCATATTCAATGCTTTTTCGTTACTAATAGCAGAAAGAGATTCATATGTTACTTGATAGAGCTCGTGATAATAAAGCGATTTTTCAAAGTCTTTCTTTTCCTTGAAGATTTTTGAAAGTTTATGTGCGCTGGTTTTTATACCAGACCTGAGACCTATTTTTTTTGAAAGTTCAAATGCATTTAATGCATATACTTCAGCTACGCTATCTTTCTTAAGATTTAAAAAGGCTTCTGTCATGCCATTTAATAAGTCTATTTTGCCACGATCATCTTCTATTTCTTGATGCAGCAATTCGCTTTGTTTATACCAAAACAGAGCCCAAGTATTCTTGTTTTTTTTAAGATATATCTTTCCTTTTATTTCATAACAATACGCTAGCCATTCTAGTATTCTTTCTTTTTCAAAAGTGGCAATACTTATATTGACATTATACATAGCATATTCTAACTCGTTCATATCTGCATATGTAGAAGCGATATTGCTTAAAGTTTCAGCCAAAAATAGGGGGTTGCCTATGTCTTCATGAATAGCTTTAGATCTTTGTAAAAACACCATTGCCTGTTCATAATCTTTTTGTTCAAGATATAAATGTGCAATATTGTCGTTTACAATTGATTTAATATTTTTATAGTCATATTTTTCTGCAATTTCTATCGTAGACAAATACCATTTTAATGATTTTGAGTATTCGCCTTTATACCCATATTCTTTAGCTAAATCGTTTAAGGTTCTAGCCTTTAAAAAATGTTGATCATGTTCTGCTGCAAGGTTATATGCCTTTGTGAAATACTCAATTGCTTGGTCTATTTTTCCTTTATCTGAATAATAGCCGCCCAAAGTATGGTAAGAACTAATTTCACCATTTATGTACCCGGTTTTTTGACTGAGGTCAAGACTTTTTTTACTGATTGTAAATAAAGTATCTAAATTGTGAAAACGATATTCAGTAGCAAGATTAACTAGATTTTGAATATATAAGGTATCCTTAGCACTGAAAGAAGTAGAGTTTTTTAAATCCTCTAGTTCTTGTATCAATGTATCTCTTTTAGAATTCTGCGCTAAAATTGATAGATTACCTATTACTATAAATAAGAATCCAACCATGCACACCCGTAATAGGTAGTGTAATGAAAATGGTTTTAGTATTCTTCGGTTCATAGTTAACGCTCAATTATGCGATTCTAAAATTAACCTAGAAGAATATGGAAATGTAATAAATGTTGTGAAACGCGCTTTATTGTGTGTTTTAACGTTCTAAAAGAGTATTTCGTCGATGAATTGAGCTTTTGTAGATGTAAAACTTGCTAATAGAAAAGCACTAAGTAGTATAAGTATATTATTTATTAGAAGTAAATAATGAATAAAAATTTAAGCAGAATTTATGCTATATCTACAGGTAATTCAATTATAAATTGACTACCCTGGTTTGGTTGACTTTTAACTATTATTTCTCCATCATTTTTTATAACCATAGCCTTTACTAAGCGCAAACCTAAACCAGTCCCTTTTTCTAAATTTGTACCATATTTAGAGAAATTTTCGGTGTTACTAAATAGCTTTTGTATATCTGCCTCTGTCATACCTACACCAGTATCTGTAACTTGAATTACCAGATTTTTATCTTTTATTTCAGTAGATATTGTAATCAGACCTTCATTAGGAGTAAATTTAATGGCGTTGTTTATTAAATTTCTGAAAATAATATTGAATTGTTGTTGATCAGCAAATACATTGTGGTTAGCTGCTACTTGGTTGTTAATGACGATAGATTTTTTCTTTATTTCATTTCTATACAGCTGTAATATAGTATCTAACTCATACTTAACAGAAATACTTCGAACATTAATGCTGCTACCTTGCATTTGTGTTTTTCCCCAATGTAGAAGGTTATCCATGGTAAATTGCACTTGTTCAAGGTCTTCTTTAAGTTGTGGAGCAAATTGTTCAAAATAAACCTTGCCTTCTGGGTCTTCTAAATATAACCTTAGAATATCGTTCAATGAATTAATAGGTCCTCTTAAATCATGACCTACTATTGAAAATAAGCGATCTTGATTAGCGTTTATTTGAGTAAGGCTCTCTTGGTTATTATTTAAAATCTCTGCTTGATTAGCTAATTTTTTATTGAGAATCTTTTCTCGTTGATTGGCTTTTAAGATTATAAATACTATAACCATTAAAGTAAATAGTCCTGCAAGTGACCATTTCACATACTTACGCTGTTGGTTTAACGCAAATTCATTCTGAGCTTTTAAATTTTCAGTTTCTTTTTCGAAATTTAATTTTGCATTAAGCATAGTTAAATTTCGTCTATTATTTTTCTTGAAAATATCGTTAGAAAGTTTTTCGGTTAATTCAAGATATTTTAAAGATTCGGTTACGTTATCTTGACTTTTGTTAATTTCATATAAGGTCCTATATGCTTTTTCTAGACCAGCATCATAATCAGAAGATGCATATAACGTTACACTTTCATTTATACTCGCCTTAGCTTTTACTAAATTATTTAGTCCTAAATATGATCTTCCAAGACCATATTTTATATCCGCTTTTGCTTTGACATCATTGAAACCATCATGCATATCTAAAGATATCTGATAATTCACTAAAGCATTATCAAAATCATTTAATGTTAAGTAATATAATCCTAATGTAGAGTAGGTCCATGCTAACCATGTTATTTGCTTATTTTTTTCAAACAGCGCAAATGTTTCGTCTAGTTCAATCTTTGCTTGTTCTAAATTCTCTAACTCAATATTTAAGAATGCCATATTACTTAGCAGCATAGCTTCTTTGGTAGGGTCATTTAATTTTTTAACGTATTTATAGGCTATAGCGTAATATTTTAAAGCCTCATTATAATCATCTAGGCGACTGAAAATTGTGCCTAAATTCATGTTCATTCGAAATAAATGAAATTGATCGCTTGTTTTTTCTGCTATAGCAAGCGTATGTAAGAATTGAGTATATGTGGAAGGGTAGTCATTTTTTAAATAATATCCTTGTCCAAGAATATTATAAATCTTCATTTCTGTTTTGGGATAATTCTTTAAATCAGGATTTTTGATAGTCTCTAAACTGAAATCGATAGACTTATCAGTTTGCCCAGAATATAGATATAATGACGCTAGGTTCGCTAATGCTTCGAGCTCACCATGTATGTAATCGTTTTGCTTACTCAGTTCAAGTGCTCGTTCTGAGTTTATTAACATGGAGTCTTGCTCAATTAGTCTTTGGTAATAAGAGAGCTGGTTTAGGTTGTCTATATATTCGGGTGTGTTTTCTGAAAAATCTGGACAATTCTTTAATTGAGAAATTTTTTGATTATAAAACTCAATACTATCTTTTTGGGCTATAGCGGTATAAAAGCTGAAACATGCAAATGCGAATAGTAAAAAATTATGTTTATAATTTGATTTAGAAAGCATTATGAATAGTGGTATAAACTTAGTAGGTTGTTTCAAATAAAACTTCAAGTTAAAAAAATTATAATTAATGATTCTTAAAATTAAATATTTATTGAATTTTTAAATTATTATTTGTTAGAACTGTTTAAAAAAATTATCTTTGCACTCGCTTACAAATGGTGGTTGTAGCTCAGCTGGTTAGAGCATCGGTTTGTGGTACCGAGGGTCGCCGGTTCGAACCCGGTCTTCCACCCTAAAAGGCAGATAAAAAGTCTTAGATTCATTTCTAAGACTTTTTTGTTTTGTACTATTTGCTTACCTAAGTTAAAGCATAAAAAAGCCTTGTAAATCATTGAGATTACAAGGCTTTTCTAAATTTTAAGTTGTTGATTGCTAGTCTACTTTTAACTTATTTTCTCTATTAGCAATTTCCCAAGCCGTATAAAAAACTAATCGAGATCTGTTTTCTAAAAGGTCGTAGTTTATTTTATCTGGTGTATCACTTGGTTTGTGATAATCTGCGTGAGTACCGTTAAAATAAAATATAATAGGAATATTGTTTTTAGCGAAATTATAATGATCACTTCTGTAGTAAAAACGATTTGGATCGTTCTCATCATTATAAGTATAATCCAATTCAATATTCATGAATTTCTTATTTACTTCTTCAGATAGATTATGAAGTTCTAAACTTAATTTATCTGAACCTATTAAGTAGATATAGTTGCGGTCTCCTTCACGTTCAGGGTCTATTCTACCGATCATATCAATATTTAAATTGGCAACAGTATTCGCAAGCGGAACAATTGGGTCTACATCGGTGTAATATTGTGATCCTAACAATCCTTTTTCTTCACCCGTAACGTGCAAGAAAACAATAGATCTTTTAGGTCCGTTACCTGCATCTGCTGCTTTCTTAAAAGCTTCAGCAATTTCTAAAAGCGCAACAGTACCAGAACCATCATCATCAGCACCATTGTTTATTTCACCATCACCAGTAATGCCAATGTGGTCTAAGTGCGAAGAAATTACTAAATACTCATTAGGCTTCTCAGTACCTTTTAATATAGCTGCAACGTTTTCTGATGAAATTTTATCATTAGAACTTTCAAAAGCCAATTGTAATTTTTTACTTAAAATTTGCGGCTCATCATCCGTATCAATAGTGGGAAAAAAGCTTTTTGCAAGCGTTTGGTCAATGAACAAGTTGTAGAATTCTGGAGCGCTATTATCTACTACTTCCATTCTGCCGCTATTATTTGTTTTCATTGATTCAAACCTGCGCTTAAATCGACTGAAATTACCGGCATCATAATACAATACACCAATAGCGCCTTTATCCATAGCAATCTGTACTCTTTTTGTCAAAGATTCTGACATATTGCTCCAGTTAGATGTTTCCGTAGTACCAGTGATTACGTAGGTTCCATCAGCATTTTTTGGCTCACCTGACTTCATTAAAACAATCTTACCCTCTACATTAAGGTCATTGTAATTAGAATATGTTTCATCATCTATTCCATAAGCTGCATAAACAATGTCATCAGTTGATATGTTGGCAGCTGAAAAAGTTAATACATGCTCGCCAACAGCAAAATCAGTACCATCAACACTTAACTTACCAATAGGAAGTTTACTGATTTCTAATGGAACCTCTTGAAAATAATTACCATCTTTTTTAGCCGCAGGTATACCTAGTTTTTCATATGCTGCTTTTAAATATGCTATTGCCTTTTTTTGACCCGGTTGACCTGTTTCTCTGCCTTCGAATTCATCTGAAGCATAAATGTATAAGTGCTCTTTTAATTCTGCTTCAGTAATTGTTTCTGCAAATGAAATTTCAGATGCAACTGATGATGCTTCTTCTGTTGCGCCATCTGTAACGGTTTTTTGAGAAGAATTGCATGCCATGGCCGTAGCGACCAATAGAAATAGTGTTTTTTTCATTTTTATAGTAATCAAATTTCTTCAAAAATAATCAAATCTTAACTAGTTTTAAAAGCTGATTTTTTGAATCAATATTTAGGTTAAATTTTATTTGTTTAATGCTTCTGCAATGGCTGTTTCTACTAATGGTTCCATTACTTTATAACCTGCAACTGTTGGGTGTACTTCATCTTCGGCGTATTTTTTTGGTAGGCCATTTCTTTCATCTACCATTGCAGAAAAATAATCTAAATAAATATGCCCATTAGTATCTGCATATTCTTTTATCATTTTATTTAAATCAATGATTTTACCTGATGGTTCTAAACCCGGTTTCCAGGGGTAATCATATGCAGGTAGGGTAGAAGATAAAATAACTTTAATACCGTTGGCATGGGCAAGTTCTGTCATACCTTTTATATTATCCATAATCATTTCTAAGGTTGACGGACCTGTATTACCTGCTATATCATTTGTGCCTGCAAGTATAGTCACTACTTTCGGATTTAGATTAATTACATCTTGTCTAAAACGAATGAGCATCTGTGGCGTAGTTTGCCCACTAATACCTCTATTAATATATGGTTTACCTGCAAAAAACTCTGGTCGACTATTTAGCCAACCTATAGTAATTGAGTTGCCCATAAATACAACCCGTTCTTCATTATCTGATACTGCTTGTACTTCGGCATTTGCTTTTTCAAAATGTTTTAAATCTGCCCAGTCTTGTGCATTAATTGTGGTTAAACCTAAGAACGATAACATACAGGTTAAAATTAAGTAGTTTACTTTTTTCATTTTGTTGGTTGTTTACGCTTGTTGAATTTGACTTTGTTCTTCAGCAGTCAATGGTACATTTTTAATGATATGATCTTTATTTGGTCTTTGCACTGCTAAATATGCCAATAAACAAATTGAGATTACCAGTGGTAACGCGTTACCTGTATTATAATAGGCAAATAGACCTATGAAGGCAGGCATTTCAATAAGTGCATATTTTATATGTAAGGCAGATTGATATTTTTTTAATTTGTCTTCTAGTCGTGTGTTTAACTGAATTTTAGAAGTCATTTTTTTAAATATCCATTGACTACCAAAATAACCAATCATAGCAAATATGGGTACGGCATATAAAAACACACTACCTGCATTGCTGTCTGTATTGAAGGTATTGATTTGAAAAATCACCCAAATAGTAAAAATACTTAAGCCAATAAGTAAGAACAAATGCATGATAGAAAGGCTCTTGATAAAATTCTTTAGTTCCATATAATTTTTAAAATTGTAAGATAATATAAAATATAGCTACAGAGAATTTAACCAACTAATAGTAACGATTTTTATACTTGATGCATGATATAGAATTTTATCTTTGCATGGTATGAAAAATATACTCATAATGATTATTGCTGCTTTAACACTACAAAGTGCATATGGTCAAATAGAACAAGATAAAGTACTTCATTTTTTAGGAGGAAATCTATATGGTTTAGTAGGCGCCGGAGTAGCTAACGAAATTTCAGACGGTGATAGAACTTGGACGTTCATTGGTGCTGTTGGTGGTAGCTTGTTAATTGGTTTGGCAAAAGAAAGTATTGACCAGAAGCAATATGGAGGTTGGAGCAATGAAGATTTATTGGCTACGGTGTTGGGTGGCGCTACGGTGGGAGTTACCATTGATATTTTCAAAAAGAAAAAACAACGTAAAAGAGAACAACTTTATCGGGATGCTATTAAATCTGCCGATTTCAGATTTCAAAAGAAATTCCCAACAGAAACAATAGATATAAATTCATTGCTTGTATTGGGAATGTCTAGTACTGTTTTAGAAAAATAAGTTTCTAGAGTTTTTTAATATTTCGCACTTCTATCCGTTGCAACTGTACGTTTAATAAAATCACGAATATCATCATTTGCCGTTTTTAAATCTTCTCTTCTTAAATACATCATGTGACCTGATCGGTAGCCTTTAAAGCTAAACCTATCTTTCATGCGCCCGCTTGGATCTACTTGCCACATGGTATATTTTGCATTAAAATAGGTAGTAGCACCATCGTAGTATCCAGATTGGATCATAACATTTAAATATGGGTTCTGAGCCATTGCTAATCTTAAGTTATCTCTAGTATTGTCATTTTCATTATTCCAAGGGTGTACAGGGCCAAATAGATTATATTTTACATCGGTCTTAAAATTCAGTTCCTCTTGTAGATAGTAATTAATTGCTGGTGTAAAACTATGTAACCAAGATGTTAATTCAGAATTGTAATCTGGCTTCATGCCGGCTAATTGTTTGTCAATACCTAGATATCGTGAGTCTAAGCGACCTACAGTATACCCACTTTTATCTTTTAAAAGGTTTTTCCAAAAGAAAGAGGTAGGCACTACTAAGTTTTGATCAAGAATATCTTTTTTGTTTAATCCAGAGTAATAAGCCATCTTTTCTGCAATAGCTTCTTTTTCAGTAGTGTCTAAAAATCCGCCTTTTGCTAGTGCCGGCATTAATTTATCAATGGTATATGCTTCCGATTCTGGTAAAATTTCTAGTAAATCCTTACTCTGCAATGCTGGCGGTAACATTTTATGATGCCAAGCAGCAGCTGTATAATAGGGTAGGTTTATTGCTTCGGCTACTGGTCCGGAATTACGGACTACTTTATAATCTGCTGGAGAAACCATGATTACACCATTTAGGTACATCCATTGTTGTTCTTGTAGCGCTAATGAAAGACCCATGACACGGGTTCCACCATAACTTTCACCTATTATGTACTTTGGTGAACGCCATTTATTGTTCCTAGTAACAAAGGTGTTCAGCCATTCTGCTAAGTATTTTATATCGGCATTAATTCCGAAGAACTTTTCCCTATCAACTTCCTTTCCGCTTGCAGGTATGGTTCTGCTGTATCCGGTGTTTACAGGGTTGACATATACAATATCGGCTACGTCTAAAACTGAGTGCGGATTTGAACTTACGCCATATGGTTGTACCGGATATCCTTCGTCATCAATCTTTAATATTTTTGGTCCTGTATATGCTAAATGCATCCAAACAGATCCAGAACCTGGTCCGCCATTAAAAGATATTAATAATGGTCTTGCAGCGCGATCTTTGATATTATTTCTAGTGTAATAGGTGTAATGTAAAGTGGCAATAGGTTTTGCGTTTTCATCCCATACCGGTTGTGTGCCTGTTTGCGCGGTGTAGGAAAAAGTTGCTCCGTTAATGGTAGCTGTATGTTGTGTGGTAATTACGGTGTCTATGGGTAATTCTCTAGACTGGGCAACAGTAATGGTAGCTGCCAAACAAATTGATAGTTGTAGAAGTTTTTTCATGGTTTGATAAGGTTCTGTTGTTGAACGAAAATAAGCATAAAAGCTCAATATTTACTTCAACAAGAATTGATTAAACTGTTAATGTCAATTCTTCATTTATGAAGATTATTATAAAGAATACGGCACTTAATAGTACTGTATATTCTAAATATAAAATTCATTAAAGGTTTGATGAAATTTAATGATTTTTATTTAATTTTCTAAAGCATTAAAATAGACACATGAAGAAATTATCAAGACGCTCTTTTAGCGGTATAGCTGCAAAAGGAATATTAGGAACAACATTGTTATCTAACATGCCACTAGCAAAAGCATTTACTACTAAGCCTATAAATAAAAAATTAGGTATTGCTTTAGTAGGCTTAGGAAGTTATAGTGAACATCAACTTGCACCATCGTTATTAGAAACTGAACATTGTTATTTGGCTGGTATTGTTACCGGGACCAAAGAGAAAGAAGGCATTTGGAAAGAGAAATACAACCTGTCTAAAAAGAATATTTATAATTATGATAATTTTGATGCTATAGCAAAGAACGATAATATTGATATCGTTTATGTGGCATTACCAAATAGTATGCATGTAGATTTTTGTATTAGAGCTGCAAAAGCTGGTAAACATGTTATTTGCGAAAAACCAATGGCTGTTAGTGTTAAAGAATGCGATGCTATTATAAATGCTTGTAAAGAAAATAACGTAAAACTAGGTGTTGGTTACAGAATGCAGAGCGATTCTTATACCAATGAGGTAAAGAAATATGTAAAGGAGAAAACTTTTGGAGATGTGCTTTTTGTTTCTTCGGATGCCGGATATGTTTCTAGTGGTAACCCTGATCAATGGCGTTTGAATAAGGCATTGTCTGGTGGTGGTGCTTTAATGAATATGGGTGTATATGCAATACAAACTAGTATTTATGGTACGGGACAGAATCCTATCTCTGTTTCTGCACAAGAGTTTAGTACACGGCCAGATTACTTTAAGGATACTGATGAAACTATTACCGCACAATTTAAATTTGCAAATGGTGCAGTTGCACATATGATGACTTCACACAACGCAAATGGTAACCGATTAAAATGCCATTGCAGTAATGGTTGGTTTGAGTTGGATCCTGCTCATAGCTACGGACCAATAAGTGGGCGAACATCAAACGGTAATACTTTAGAATTTCCATTTAAAAGACAACAAGCTTTACAGATGGATGATTTTGCTAAGCATGTGCTATTAGGTACCAAAAACATCGCGCCTGGTGAAATGGGAAAAAGAGATATCATTATCGTTGAAGCTATTTATAAATCAATCGCAGAAGGTGGTAAAGAACAAACGCTGTCTTTAGGTGATTTAGGAATAGTATCTTAACATGTTTTAAATCAGTAGCATTACATTTAAATTAACTTGAATTTCAAGTTTAGATCACTTCAAATTCAAGTTAATTTTACATCTTAACATAAGCATAAACTTCTGTTCATCAATTGCTAATTTTCAGTGAACCTTTCTAAAAGGTTGTCTATATAGTTTTGGCATTCATAACCTAAAAACTATATTGATAATGAAAAAATCAAAAAATTTACTATTAAAAGCTGTGTTCTTTTCTTGCCTCGGATTAGCAATAATGAGCTGTGAGGGCGAAGATGGTGCTGATGGTACAAATGGAACAAACGGCATTGATGGTGTCGATGGCGCTGATGGTACTGACGGAGAAGATGGTGCTGATGGTCAAGATTTAACTTTGGCAGAATCCATTCCATTAACTAGTTCTGTAACTCCCAATGAATTGTTTGAACTTAAAGGTGCATTTGCAGGATCTGCCGACCTTAATATGATTATGTCTTCTGCCGATATATTAGAGTCAGATTCTACTTTTGTTTACGGTTCTTATATGGATGGTGCTGCACTTTTTCCTACTGAAGATGGTAACTACGCGTTGATTAATAATTTAGAAGCAGATTATTCTATTGCGAGAATAATGCTAAACTCAGAACTTCAACCATTACAGGGCGATTATATTGTTAATTCAACAGCTACAGCATTTACGGCTATGTGTTCTGGTTCTGCTATAACAGTTGAAGAGCATGGTTTCGGACCTTTGTACCTTGCTGGTGGCGAATGGGGCGGTAACGCAAAAGGTGTTTATAAAGTGAATCCTTTTCGTTCAAAAGAAGATAGGGTAGAGGTAGAAAGATTACCTGCATTAGGCGAATGGTCTACTGAAAATGCCGTAGCAATCGGTAAAGATGCATACGCTTCTCAAACTGTTATTTTCATGGGAGATGACCATAGCGATAATGTATACCCACAAGCTCATTTTGGAATGTATGTTGCTGCTAGAGGTGATCTTTACGGTGGTAAATTATATGTTTTAAGAGGAAAGAATCCTGTAGAGTCTTTACCTGGTGAAGGCGGACAGCTATTTGAAATGGGAATGTCTCAAGATGTTGCCTATGACGTAGAATGGGTAGAAGTTACTGAAAGAACTATAGACGAGTTAAATCAAGAAGCTGTAGATGCTTCTGCAATTGGTTTTCAAAGAATTGAAGATATTGACTGGCGAAGAGGTTCTGCCGATGCGCAAAGAGAAGTATATTTTAATGCAACAGGAAGAATTCGTGGTGATAACCCAGATTTGAACCTTAGAGGTACCGGTTTTGGTCGTGTGTATAAGTTAGAATTAAATGATACTGACCCAACTGCCGATGCAGTTCTTACAGTAGTTGTAGATGGCGATATTGAAGGTGGTAAAGGTGACGGTTTACATTCTCCTGATAATATAATGGTCACTGAGAACTATGCTTACATTCAAGAAGATCCAAATGGTTACAGTGATTTAAACGCGGATATTACTGGATTCGCAAAATTATGGCAGTTAGATTTAAACACAGGTAGCTTTGTTGAAGTTATGGAGTGTAACCAAACTTTTGCATCTAGCGTTGGTATTGGAAATACTGATAGTATGTGGGAAATTACCGGGTTATTTGATGTTACTGATATCATAGGTGCATCTGAACCAACCTTTATTGGTGGTGCTCAAGTACATGGATGGAATTATAGTACTACACCTGAAACTGCTGTAAGGGCTGACGGACTTAAGTTTGTTGATCCAACTGCTATTAGTGAGGGTAGTGCATCTTTAGAAGGTTCTGTTCTTTTTAAATTGACAGGTTTGCCTAGATAATTTACTTTATAAATTCTTTTAAAAAGGTTCCCTTCATTGGGAGCCTTTTCTATTCATTACAATTTCAATAAATAATATGAGAGTAGTTCATAATAAATGGATTTTGATACTATTGTTGGGGATTCTTCTATCCTGTAAACATGAGGAGTCAAAACCAAAATTAATGATTACAAATAGTGAGCAATCTATGTTTAATGATGCTATACGTGATTATTATTTTATTACCCTAGATAGTACTTCGCATTACATGCAACAGATAGATACGTTAAACACCGTATCAAAAAATAAAGAGCTTTTTCTTAAAAGTAGAGCATGGTATAAAAGGGTAGAGCCAATGCTCATAGCGTATGATTATGAGAATTATGTATCTATGAATGCACCTAACTTATTAAAAGTAGAAATAGATGACCATCAAGATATTAAAATTCAAGACCCAAAGAGTTTTCAAGCTTTAGAAGAACTTCTATATGCTGAAGAAGGTTTTTCTAATAAAGAATTGAACTCCGTTTTAACCTACTTAAAGGTTAGAATACCTTTTGTAAAAAAGAATCATATTTTAATTGCGCAGCGAGATAGACATCATCTAAAAATGATTAGAGATGCTATTGTAAATATCGCAACAAAAGGGATTACAGGTTTTGATTCGCCGATGCTTTCAAACTCCTTAAATGAAGCGGTTTATAATTATGAATCTATACAAAAGGTTTTAGATATTTATAAAGATGCTTTTACCAATAAGGAATTATATGGAGACTGGAGTACTGAAATAGCAGCTACCATTGCTATTTTGAAAAAAGGCAACTTTGATGAGTTTGATCGTTATTCTTTTATAAAAGAACATACCAATCATCAGCTAGAATTAGCTTTGAAAACAGCAAAAGATTGGGATGTTGAATTAAGTAATTCTCGTTCATTAAACCCAAATGCAACAAGTTTATTTGAAAAGAATTTTTTTAATATGAAAATGTTCTCAATGCAAAGAGCTCCAGAAATTACAGAAGAAAGAATAGCATTAGGGCAGCAATTGTTTAATGACAAAGCATTGTCTAGTACTGGTACAATTAGTTGCGCTACCTGCCATATTAAAGAGAAAGCTTTTACAGATGGTTATGTAAAAGCAATAGGTATAAATGGAAAAGAATTACAACGTAATTCACCCACATTAACTTATGCCGTTTATCAGCGTTCATTGTTTTATGATGGTAGGGCAGACGGGTTAGAAGATCAGATTGTGGGTGTTACCAATAATGAAAACGAATTTCATATCGATTTAGAACAACTGGAAGAAAAAATACAAGAACAGCCAGTTTACAGAGTTCAATTTGATTCGCTCTACGATGGTAAAATAACCAATATGAATGCTAGAAATGCAATTGCTACTTATATAAGAAGTCTTTCCACTTTCGATTCTAAATTTGACCGAAATATAAACGGATTAGAAGAATCCCTGACCAACGAAGAAGTTCATGGTTTTAATCTTTTTATGGGAAAAGCCGCTTGTGCAACATGTCATTTTCCTCCGGCTTTCAACGGTACGGTACCTCCAAAATATATGGAGAGCGAGTTTGAGAATCTTGGTGTGCCAAAGAACGCAAGTTTTCAAAATCCTGTTTTAGATGATGATTGGGGTCAGTATTACCCATATGAAGTGGAGGAGAAGAAGCATTTCTTTAAAACTTCAACTGTGCGTAATGTAGATTTAACGGGACCTTATATGCATAATGGGGTGTATGCAACTTTAGAGGAAGTGGTAGAGTTTTATAATGTTGGTGGTGGATTAGGTATGGGCTTAGATGTACCTTATCAAACCTTACCTCCAGATTCTTTAAACTTAACGGCAGTAGAATCGAAAGCAATTATCGCTTTTATGAAAACATTGACCGACCAACAATTTGAAAAGGTCAATTAGAATTTTTCAAAGACTCCTAATCCAAATAAAGCAAAATCATATTTAACTGGATCTAACGGGTCCAGTTTTCTTAGGTTTTTATCTAATTCTGCAAGCGCTTTGGCATCGTTTTGTTTCCGTTTTAATAAATCTAGTTTTCTGGCTACATTACCAGAGTGAACATCTAATGGGCAAGATAATTTGGAAGGATTAATATCTTTCCAGATTCCGAAATCTACATTAGTAGACGCGTCTCTTACCATCCACCGTAAAAACATATTTATTCTTTTGGCGGCAGATCCTTTTAACGGGTCAGAAACATGCTTTGTTATACGTTGCTCATACGGTAATTCAAAAAATATTTTCTTGAATTCTGAAATTGTTGGCTGTAAACTGTCCTTGCCCTGATGTTTTGTAAAAGCACCTTCTAAACCATTATGGCTGGTATAAATGTTTTTAAGACTCTGAATAAAATAAGTAAGATCAATATCATTGAAAGTTCTATGGACGAAGCCAGCTAAATTTTCAAGGTTTTCATTGGTATGATTGAGAACAAAATCGTACGGACTTTGCCCCATTCTTTCCATGAGTTTATGCGAATTATTGATGATGCTTTTTCTGTTGCCCCAAGCTATCGTAGCAGTTAAAAAAGCACTTATTTCAATGTCTTCTTTTGTTGTGAAAAGATGCGGAATTTGTATTGGGTCTGTTTCTAAAAACTCAGGGTTATTATACTGAATAACCTTCTCGTCTAAAAATACTTTTAATTCGCTTTTTGTCATTCAATCGGTATATCTAAAATTTGCATTATCAAAACAGGTACTATGAGTACCATGTTATAGCAAGCATGTAGTGCCATTGACCAAACTAGTCCGTATTTAACACGTATAAAGCCTAAAAGAAAACCAACACCTATTTGTGGCGCAACCAATAGTGGAGAGAACAGCAATACCTGGGTGTTCATTTCAAAATTACTAATGTGCATAAAGCCGAAAGCGATAGTAAATGCATAAAAGACTATTTTAAAAGAGGTAGAATTTTTAAAAAATACAAGCGGACCTCTAAATAATAGCTCTTCAAAAAATGGTGCAATTACTACTGCTAAAAGGAAAATTAGAATAATTGAATAGTTATCGAATAAATCATCCATTGCATGTTTACCCATGTCTAGTTGAAGTGAATTTTCAACTAAACTTGCGACTATTAATAACACAATGCTTGTGCATAAAGCTATAATCAGTAACTTAAAAAATATTCTTAATTTGTTTGAAAATGGAGTTGTAATATCCTGTTCATAAACCGGCTTCTTTGCAAATAATAAAAGTTCCTCTAGCATCTGTTTTTCCTTATGCTAAAATGATTTCTTTATCTACAATTTTGCCATCTACCATGGTTAATTTTCTGTCTGCCATTTCTGCCAGTTCGCTGTTATGGGTTACGATAACAAATGTCTGTCCAAATTTTTCGCGTAATTCAAAAAACAATTTGTGAAGATTATCGGCACTTTCAGAATCTAAATTACCACTAGGTTCATCAGCAAAGATAATTGATGGGTTATTGATTAAGGCTCTAGCAACGGCCACTCGTTGTTGTTCTCCGCCAGATAATTCTGATGGCTTATGATTATAGCGATGAGATAGGCCTAAAAAATCTAAAAGCTCTTTTGCTCTTATTTCTGCTTCAGCTTTCGGTGTTTTTTTTATGAATGCAGGTAAGCATACATTTTCAATGGCTGTAAATTCAGGAAGCAATTGATGAAACTGAAAGATGAATCCTATATGTTCATTTCTAAATTTTGCTAAATCTTTATCATTCAGATTAGTAGTTTCAATGTTATTGATAAGTAACGTGCTATCCTTACGATTAGACTGTACATCTAAAGTTCCTAAAATTTGTAATAATGTGGTCTTTCCTGCGCCAGAAGCACCAACAATAGAAACGATTTCTCCCCTTTTTATATGAAGATCAACACCTTTAAGAACTTCTAATTCTCCGTAATATTTATGAATGTTAGAAGCTTTTATCATAAGAAAGTTTGTGTTTAGGATATTGTTATGCTGAAGTTCAAAATTAATGAAAAAGGAGCACGGTAAA
This sequence comes from Maribacter aquivivus, assembly GCF_900142175.1. Taxonomy (NCBI): domain Bacteria; kingdom Pseudomonadati; phylum Bacteroidota; class Flavobacteriia; order Flavobacteriales; family Flavobacteriaceae; genus Maribacter; species Maribacter aquivivus. Next base: position 68,126 of record NZ_FQZX01000002.1, read on the forward strand.
AATAGTATTTCTCTTTTAGTTGCGTTTACCATTAATACGCAACATTATATGAATGAAGATTTATTTATGAAATATTTATGTTGGATGATAAAAGAATATACTAAATTTGTTCAACTTAAGTTTAATTAGGTTAAACACAAACATGATTTATGTCCCCATATAGAAATTTAGAAGAGTACAATCTTGAAATTACCGATGAAGTTAAAAGCAGATATTCATCTATTATTGATGAAATTGGTGAAGATGTAGAAAGAGAAGGTTTGGTTAAAACACCAGAGCGTGCCGCTAAAGCTATGCTATTTTTAACTCAAGGGTATAAACAAGATCCAGTAGAGATTTTAAAAGGGGCAATGTTTAAAGAAGAATATGATGATATGGTTATTATAAAGGATATTGAATTGTATTCTTTATGCGAGCATCATATGTTGCCATTTTTTGGCAAAGCACATATTGCATATATACCTAATGGTCAAATTGTTGGGTTAAGTAAAATACCTCGTGTTGTTGATGTTTTTGCTAGAAGATTACAGGTGCAAGAAAGGCTAACACACGACATTTTAGAGTGCATCAATAATACATTAAAACCCAAAGGTGTTGCTGTTGTAATTGAGGCGTCTCACATGTGTATGATGATGCGTGGTGTACAGAAACAAAACTCGGTAACTACAACTTCAGGATTTAGAGGACAGTTCGAAAAAATTGAGACAAGAAACGAGTTTTTGAAACTAATCAGCGCAAAACTTTCTTAGAAGGTCTTAATCATCTTTTATTTATTTTTAAAATTTGGCATCTTTGTTGCATTCTTAAGTTAGAATAACTAATTTTTAAATATGTCAATTTTAAAAGAAAAAAAATATAAGCAACTTTTAATGGGGTTGCTTTTTGACGGTATAGGTATGCTGTCTTTCGTAATACCTTTTGTAGGTGAATTTTCAGATATAGTCTGGGCACCGTTGGCGGCCTGGCTAATGACCAGAATGTATAAAGGTAAGGTAGGGCAAGCTGCAGGTGTATTTACTTTCTTAGAAGAGATAATACCAGGGTTTGATATTATACCATCATTTACACTTATGTGGTTATATACTTATGTTTTCAAAGGAGCCAAAAAAGGGCAGACAATAGAGGTATAAATCTTACTTTTAATTTATTAAATATCTTAACTTTAGCTCAAATCACATGAGTTTTGAAGAGAAGAAGTTTTGTAGCAAAATCTAGTTTAGGTGGTCTAGCTGCCTTATTAGGTGTAGATATAGTTTATAAAAATGTAATGCCAGCTGGTTATACTCCTGTAGCCTTACAAGATTCAGACCCATTTAAATTATTCAATAAAGACAAGGGTATGGTCGTTTTAAACGATAAACCTTGGAATATTGAGGCTCAAGCTCATCTTCTAGATGATAGGATAACACCCAATAAATCTATTTTTATTCGAAATAACGGACTCATTCCTGAGAAAATCGATGTAGAAAAATGGACGCTTACCATAGATGGCGAATCTGCCCAACAAGAAAAAACGTATACCCTTGCAGAACTTAAATCTAAATTTAAACATCACACCTATCAATTAACACTGGAATGTGGTGGTAACGGTAGAAGTGAATTTGATCCTCCTGCGAAGGGTAATCAATGGACAATTGGTGCGGTGTACTGTGCTAGCTGGACAGGTATTAGATTACGCGATGTTTTAGAAGATGTAGGTATAAAAGATGATGCCGTATATTTTGGATATCATGCAGCCGATATACATTTGAGTAGAGATCCTACAAAAGAGCCAATATCTAGAGGTGCGCCGATGTCTAAGGCTTTGCAAGACGAAACCATATTAGCTTTTAAAATGAACGGAGAGGATATTCCTTTAGCTCATGGATATCCATTACGGGTAATTGCTGGTGGTTGGCCTGCTTCGGTTTCCGGAAAATGGTTGCAACGCATCAGTATTAGAAATATAGTTCATGATGGTACTAAAATGACTGGTACTGCTTATAGAGTGCCTTGTAAACCGGTTGCGCCTGGTGAGAAAGTGACAGATGAAGATATGTGCATTATAGAATCTATGCCTGTTAAATCTTTAGTAACATACCCTAAGTCTGGGGCAACGTTATCTAAAGGGAAGAAGTTGAATATTAGAGGGCACGCTTGGGCGGGTGAGTTGGAGGTTTCTAAAATGGAATATTCTATAGATTTTGGTGCCACATGGAATACCTGTACTATTGAAAAACCTGCTAATCGTTTAGCTTGGCAACATTTCTCAGCACAAATTTATTTTCAGCAAGAAGGATATTATGAGGTTTGGGCAAAAGCAACTGATGCCAATGGTATTAGCCAGCCAATGTTATTACCAGGTTGGAATCCAAAAGGGTATTTAAATAACGCTTGTCACAGAATAGCCGTAAAAATCACATAGATGAAAAAGCAAAATCATGACAAAGTAAAACACAATGTTAAAGATCTTTTTAGAAAGATATGGTTAGTAAGTGTTATTCTAGCTATTGTAGCTGCTGCGTTGATATATTTTGTTAAAGATTCAAATCTATCTAACGAACCAGATACAGAAATTGTGGATATGCCTGTTGAAGTTGATTTCGATAAAATTGAAAATGGTATTCACTTACGTACTGGTTTTATTGATGCGCCTGGTATGATAGAGACCATTCAGAATTGTACCAATTGTCACTCATCAAAACTTGTTATTCAGAATAGAATGAATGCGGAACGCTGGAAATCTACCATTAAATGGATGCAAGAAACTCAAAATTTGTGGGAGTTAGGTGAGAATGAAACTGTAATTATTAATTATCTGGTAACCAATTATCCGCCGAAAAAGGTGGGTAGGAGAGCTGCTTTAACGGATGTTGAGTGGTATCAGTTAAAAGAATAGAAAGCATAAAAAAGCCTTTGAATTTTAATTCAAAGGCTTTTTATATTATAATAAACTGTGCTTATTCTACTACTACGGTAAAAGTTTGAGCAATGTCAGTCTCTCCGCCAGCATCAGCGGTAGTGCCGTCGTTTGGTTTTTTAGGCTCATGACGTAACGTAATAGTAATAGTGCCAGAACCAGCATCGCCAGTAGTTAATTCAAACTCAATACCTATTGGGTTACCGTCCTCATCAGTATCAGTATAAGTCACTTCAGCTAAAGAACCAGTAAGTCCAAAGAAAAACTGGTGCTCATCAGATTCTTCAGCTACTTCTTCAGTAATATCTTCTGCAGGAGTTTCAGTTTCATTCAACAATTCTATACTTCCTGAATAAGTTGTATTTGCTGTTAAATTGTCTGCGGTTATAACAGGAGCATTTGGTCCATCTCCATCTAAATCTTGAGATTGAAGTGTTGCAGTACCATCAGCACTAGTTAAAGTAACAGTCATGGTAGTAATTATTTCTTCTTCATTTACTACTTCTGGCGTATCGTCATCGCTAGAACATGAAGTCATAACTGTAGCCATTAAACTTAGGGCTAGAACTGCTTTTAGGGTTTTGTTTCTTTTCATAGTTGTACTTGCTTTCATTTGTTAGTAATTATTATTAATAGTTAAAAATTAGGCGTAGACTTATATTTCTACCCATATCGTCTACAAAATATCGTTGGCGGTTTAAGTAATCGCGATAATTGGTATTTAATAGGTTGCTTGCACTTAGACCTACAGTTAAATCATTTTTGTTTTTAAGTGTAAAAGATGCTTCGGTATTTAGAGATAAAAGGTGATAAGCATCTGGTGATGTATTGATATCCAAAATCACATCTTCTTGCTGTTCTGGAGAAAAAACCTCAATGTTATCAGGATATCTTTTTTGCTCGAATGCATACTGACTTTCTAGACTAACTAAAAAATTATTCCATTTAGGGTTTGTATATGTAATGCTATTTGTAAAGTTGGCTGCAGGTATATTAATCAGCGGCGTATCTGTTTCTGTATCAGTTCCTCTTACCCACGCAAATTTGTGATCTGTTCTAATTCTAGAAGACCAATTGTTGTATAATGATGCATCAAGACCCAATAGAACGGCATCAGTCTGGCGATAAGACCATACAGGGAAAGCACCTCTAATAGTGAATTCTACACCTGTAGGTTCAACAAGTATAAAGTCTTTAATACTATTTAGAAAAGGGGGAGAAGGTATAACCCCATTTACTGGTATTTCTTTCTAAGGATAGGGAGAGTTTAGATGACGTCTCACTCTTAATTCTTAAATCGCCCAACTCTATACGTGCTGCAGAGTGGTGTAGTCCATCACTAAATAATTCTGAAGGATTAGGAGCCCTTTGCGAGTATGCATAATTAAAACGTAAATGATCTTTGTCGTTTAATTCATAATGAAACCCTGCGGTACCAGAGAAATTATGGTAGTCAAAAACAGGATTTACAAGTAATTGTGTACCTAAGTCTTCAATAATTATATCTGCAAAATCCACATCATAACCTCGCTCTTCCCAACGGGAAACTCTATAAAACTTTTTTGAATCTATTCTGCTAAAGTCATAACGAGCACCTGCATCTAAAGTCCAATCACTGTTTAGTTCATAGCTGCTAATAGCGAAAAGACCAAAATCGTATTTGTCGTAATCAGGTATCAATCTTCTTACACCAGTATCAGGGTTAGCAAAGTTGGTTTGAAATCTGCCCATTGCGCCAGCCTTAATGTCTAAACCTTGTTTTGCATCAAACTTTATATTGGATAAAATAGAATGAGTGGTTAACTGGAGATCTAATGAAGCTTTATCTGCATCATCACCTACACGAATATCATATTCAAACCTTCTGTTTTTTTGAAAATCATATTGGGTAGTCCATTTTCCAAATCCTTCGAACCTTCTATAGTAATTTAGTTTTGCTAAATGATGGGTTACTTCTTGGTTAGGATTGGTAATATCATAAGTAAAATCATTTATTACGCTTGGAACATCACTATTAATAGCGTTAATTAAATCATCTACATTACCAATATGAGAAGCTCTTAAAATTCCAATTTCTGAGTTGAAATAAGAATAATATCCTTCCCATCCTTGTTCAAAATCTCTTTTACCAACATTTAGTGATAGGCCACTTTCTTTTATGCCTGTATTAGAAAGTAGGTAATCTGGAGCTTCTAAATCTCCTAATCTTTTATAAGAACCTTGTGCCTTAATATACAATCCTGATTTATATGATTTGGTCAATGACGATGTAATATTACCACCACGACCGTTTGAGAAAAGATTAAGCTGAGTTTTACCAAATAAAGAATCTGTTCTTATAACAGGTAAGGGTTCTAGAACAATAACTCCGCCAATGGCGTCACCACCATATTCAATTGCTGCAGCACCTTTGATAACGCTAATGTTCTGGTTGGCATTTACATCAACATTTGGTGCATGTTCCTCTCCCCATTCCATGTCTTGCATTCGTACATTGTTGTTCAGTATTAAGATTCTACTGCCATTTAAACCCTGTATTACCGGTTTTACAATATTTCCCCCAGTATTTAAGGTAGATACTCCTGGAATCTTCTTTAAGGCATCACCTAAGCTGTTTCCGCTACTACGTTCTACATCTTTTATAGAGAGAATGTTTTCTTGGCCAGAATTAGTATTCTTTGGTACATCACCAATTACTTTCACTTCTGTTAATTCCTCTAAATGATGTTCAAGTCTAATTTCTGAAAAGGTATCTCCATTAACGGTTACAGTAATAAACTTCGTAGTACATTCCGGATGCGATATTTCCAATTCTAAAACTCCGTCACACAGATTTTTAAAAGTGAATTTTCCATTTTCTTTAGAAACCGTAGAAAGGTTTTTACCAGTTAAATTAATAGTAGCGCCACTTAACGGACTATTGTCATGGAAATCAACTATTTCACCTATTAATATTGAATTGCAATCTTGAGCATAAATAATTGAGCTACAAAAGATTACGAAAACATATAAATAATTTTTCATTATATAAGTTTTTCGATAGTATGTACCGATTCTAAAAAGGAATCGAATTAATTGTGGATAGTGTACTAGTCTTGGAAGGGGGGAGGTCTGCCGAAAGTTGCATACCTAAAATAAAATGAAGGAGCCTCTAAAACTAAAGGCGTAATTTTTTTATCAGTAAAAAATATAAAAGGTAAAAGAATTAATAACAAAATGGCAACAAATGTAAATTCAGAATTTTGACTCTGAATAGCCATTTCGCAAATACTACAATTCTCTATAGTATCAACAGAATTGTCATCATGGGAATACACGTGAAAAGAAGTCACCTTAATTAGCATAAGGCAAAACAAAATAAATACAGAGAAATATGTAAATACTGAATTCTTCACAACGCTAAAGTACTAAAAGAAGTAGAACTGAATGTTAAAGAAAACCTAACAAACGTTTTTAAAATAAGAATCCGAGTCCTAATCTTTTGAGCATCTTTTTTTCAAAAGCCCAAAAGAATTTGAATTGCCCAAATAACCAGCCATATATTACCAATAGTATCTGGTAAAAGGGAAAAATTAATAGAATTCGTAAAATCCAATACATTGTTGTACCCCACCATGCATCTGGAAAATTAGCTTGCTGTAGCCCAATTAAATTTAAAAAAGGTTTTGCAACAAAGACAGAAGATGATCCGGTAATGGAAAAAACAATAAAAATAATAGTTAATTGAAAATTGCTGGTAACTCCCCAACGCTCTTTTAATTTTTGCATGACATGTGTTGAATGCCGCAAATATACTTTTTAAATACGGGGTACAAAAGGACCCAAACGTTGATTATATTTTCTTTGAAAATAGATGAAGTAATTATAAAGTTTGTAATTAACTTCATACCCATAATCTATTTGATTTGAGTAATCTATGCTTAGTTCATATAAATTGGGGTCAAACCGAGATGGCTGCATAACCCTGTTGTTCCATTCTACAACCATGATGTAATTTCTATTTTCAAGGAAATTTCGGGAATAATAACCCTCTGGTTTGGCAATTGAACTTAGCCATGTATTGAAACCAGGCTCAATAATTATTATTTCGTATTCTGTCTTGTCACTAGAAATAGTAATGGTATCGCCTTGTACTTGTTTAAAAGCCTGTTCTTCGGTATTCGAAATAGCTAATGATTCTTTTGATGCTCCGCAGTTTAATAGAAGTAAAGAGATGGTGCTTACAATCAGCATGATAATAAAAGAGGTGTATTTCGTTTTCATGAATTATAAGATACAAAAAAACCCGCTTGCAGTTGCAAGCGGGTTATATAAATAGAATTTTAAAATCTTATTTACCAAAAAGACCTCCTAAAAGACCTCCAATTCCACCACTACTTTTACTACCGCCCATTACCATGCCGGCAACGTCATCTAGTATGCTGCCATCACCATCTGCATCTAACAAAGAAGTAATTAAGCTTTGGTTTTCTTGTGGTTGTCCACCTAACATGCTACCTAAAAGAGCATTCATGCCAGTACCGTCACTTACGTTACTTTGTGCAGTTTGCTTTCCTATCATTCCCATAACTATAGGAGCAGCTATTTTTAAAATTTGTGCAACTGATCCAGAATCAATACCAGATTTTTGACTCAACGCATTTTCAACCTGTGGTTGTTTGTCGCCAAAAACATGACCCAAAATACCGGCACCGTCTGCCATAACGCTATCATCAACACCGCCGCCAAAAAGACCGCCTAAATTATCTAATATACCACCAGAATGGTTACTAGATAATGCACTCATTAAACCTTGAGCACCTTCTGGAGTAGAAACGTTTTTTTTCATTGCACCAAGAATAAGTGGCATAGCCATACTTAGTACACTTGCGGTTTTATCTGCTGGTTGATTTGTTTGACCTGCAACTCCGCTAATTAATTGTTGACCCATTGGGCTATTTAATAAATCTAATAATCCTGCCATTGTAATAGTTAATTTAATGTTTACATTGTAAAATACGAAAAAGAGTCCAGAATATTGCCTTTTTAGCTCCTATTTTAATAGGGTAATGATTTGGTCTGCCAATTCTAGTCCAATTCTTTCTTGAGCTTCAAGTGTAGCTGCACCAATATGTGGCGTTAGTGATATACTAGAATGCATCAATATTTTAACTTCTGGTGTTGGTTCAGATTCATAAACATCTAAACCAGCAAAGGCAACAGATCCATTTTCCAAAGCTTCAATTAAAGCAACTTCATCTAATACTCCGCCTCTAGCTGCATTTACGATACCTACTCCCTTTTTCATTTGAGAGAATTCTGTTTTACCTAGTACATAACTATCTTGACCTGGTATATGTAACGATATATAATCTGCATGCTTAAGTAAGTCTTCTTTCGATGTGTTTTTTAAATTGAAAGTCACTTTCTGACCATCGAAAAAAGAAAGTTCAATATCGGTCTGTTCTACTTCTGGGTCACAATACACAACATTCATACCTGCGCCTATAGCAAGTTTTGCGGTTGCTTGACCAATATTACCGAAGCCGAATAGACCCAAAGTTTTACCTCTAAGTTCTGTACCTTTTGAATACGATTTTTTAAGTCCCTTAAAGTTACTATCACCCTCTAAAGGCATATTTCTGTTAGCGTCAAATAAAAAACGCGCTCCACCAAAAAGATGTGCAAATACTAATTCTGCCACAGATTCTGATGATGCAGAAGGCGTGTTTATTATATGAATGTCTTTAGATCTTGCATAATCAACATCAATATTATCCATGCCAACACCACCTCTTCCTATTAATTTTAGGGTAGGGCAGGCGTCAATTAAATCTTTTCTAACCTTAGTGGCACTACGTACTAATAAGGCATCGATTTTGTGTTCGTTTATATAATTTGCTAGCTGTTCTTGTGCAACAGTTGTCGTTAAAACTTCAAATCCTGATTTCTCTAAAGCGTCAATGCCGTTTTGAGAAATACCATCATTTGCTAATATCTTCATATGTTTTACTCGATATCGAGATTTTAATGTTCTGAGGTTTACTAGCCCGTACCGTTCGGGCAGACCTCGAAATTTTACGTTGGTTCTCTTAGTATATCCTCGTGGGCTTACCCCCAAAGTATTTTCCTAAAATTTAAATGGGGAACAGAATGTTCACTAATAAAGTAAATCGTTTCAGTCGATTATCCTTTACGCTCCATTTCGCTCATTACGTCTACCAATACACCAACACTTTCCAACGAAAGCGCATTGTACATGCTAGCTCTGTAGCCACCAACAGAACGGTGACCATTTAAACCATTAATGCCAGCTTCTTTTAACATGTTGTCAAATGTTGTTTTCAAAACTTCATCTGTAATATTAAAGGTGGCATTCATTAAAGAACGGTCTTCTATATTCGCATAACCTTCAAACACAGGGTTTAAGTCTATTTCAGAATATAACAATCTTGCTTTTTTCTCATTTACTTCTTCAATAGCAGTAATACCTCCAAGATTTTTTAGCCACTCTAACGTTAGCATAGAAGTATAAACAGCAAACACTGATGGAGTATTGAACATACTATCTTTTGCGATATGCGTTTGATAATTAAGCATAGAAGGCACTTTTCTAGACACTTTACCTAAAATATCATCTTTAACAATTACTAAAGTGGTACCTGCAGGTCCCATGTTTTTCTGTGCTCCAGCATAAATTAAATCGAACTGAGAAAAATCCATAGTTCTAGAAAAAATGTCAGAACTCATGTCGCAAATTAAAGGACAATCAGTTTTTGGAAATTTCTTGAACTGCGTCCCAAATATTGTATTGTTTGAAGTAATATGTAGGTAATCTAATCCAGATGGTACAGTATAACCTTTGGGGATGTATTTAAAATTTTCATCTTTAGAAGATCCAACTTCAATGACTTCTCCAAATAATTTAGCTTCTTTAATTGCCTTGTCGCTCCATGTGCCAGTGTTTAAATAACCAGCTTTGGTTTCTAATAAGTTATATGCCACCATTAAAAACTCTAAGCTTGCGCCACCTTGAAGAAAAAGTGCAGTATAACCTTTATCTTTTAAGTCAAGTAGTTCTAGTGCCAATGATCTTGCGTTTTCCATTACGGCAACAAAATCTTTACTTCTGTGCGAAATCTCTATAAGAGAAAGCCCTGAGCCGTTAAAGTCCATAACCGCTTCAGAAGCTTTTAACAATACTTCTTTTGGTAAAATACAAGGACCGGCGCTAAAATTATGTTTTTTCATTTTGTTTGTAATTTAAGGATGCAAATGTCAGGATTTTTTAAGTATTTTCAGTCAGGATGACCATTTAATTCAAGGATGTTCTTAACAAGAAATCAACCGTATCTATACCATCTGCATAATCGTTTAACGAAGGTTTTTGTGTTTGTCCAAATGATATTTCGCCTTCTATAACGCCGGATGAGACTATGCATTGAATTTTATCTTCTTCGGTTTGTAAATATTCTTTTAATGCAGGAATATCATCATAATACTCATAAAACAAAGATGCAATAGGGGATCCAAAGCTTTTTTCTTCTTTTAAAATCAAGAATCCATTATCTAAGATTTTGAATTCGCTCATCAAATAAACAGCCTTATTGTAATCATAATTGTTAGCGTATTTATTATGATTTATAATATCGTTGTATGGAAACATAGCTTTGAAAAATGTATCGATGTTGTAATCTTTCGGAATATAGATTTTAGAGACACTTCTGCAGCCTAATCCAAAATACCTGAAAATATCTTCACCAAGAGCAGTTAATTCTTCAGTAGTCTCATTGCCTGTTAAAACCGCTACCGAATTTCTGTTTTTGCGGATAATATTTGGTTTTTTACCAAAATAAAATTCAAAATACCTTGCAGTATTATTGCTGCCAGTTGCTATTACGGCATCATAGTTTTCTAATTTCTCCTTTGTAAACGTTACCCTGTCTTTGAAGAAGGGTTCAATTTCTATAAGATAATCAATAAGCAGAGGAATCAATTTCTGGTCGTTACTAGATAGCTTTACCAATGCTTTATTTCCTGTAACTAATACACATAGAAGGTCATGAAACCCTACTAAGGGAATATTACCAGCCATTATTAGTGCCACTGTTTTTTCTTCATTAGAATTAAGATCATATGCATTTAACCAATTTTCTAGATTACTTTGGGTTAGTACATTTGACCATTCTTTAAAAGCATGCACACAATTTTCTTCTGAAAACCAACCATTATAATGTTTAGCCCTTTCGGCTTCAGTTTTAAAACGCTCGATCCATTTGTCATTTAAATGATCAGAAATAGTGTTTGCTGTGATTAATTCACAAAATGTACTTAGAAAATTTCCAAGTTTAACAAAAGCTTTTATACTAAGGTTGCTATGGGTCATTATATTTGTATACTAATTCACTAGGAATTACCTTTGTGCAAAAATAAGCATGCCCGTTCTTTTTTGGGCATTTTAATGTAGAAGAAATTATGGCAATAATAATAACAGACGAGTGTATAAATTGTGGGGCTTGTGAACCTGAATGTCCTAACACTGCAATTTATGAAGGTGCAGATGAATGGCGTTATAGTGATGGTACCTCTTTAAAAGGTGGTGTTGTGTTGCCTGATGGTAAAGAAGTTGATGCTGATGAAGTTCAAGAGCCAATTAGTGATGAAGTTTATTATATTTCACCAGATAAATGTACAGAATGTGTGGGCTTTCATGAAGAGCCGCAATGTGCAGCAGTTTGCCCTGTTGATTGTTGTGTGCCAGATGATGACCATGTAGAAACTGAAGAAGTACTTTTAGCGAAGCAACGTTTTATGCACCCTGAATAGGTATATTCTTCGTTATTTTTCTACAGACATACACTTTAGTATTAAAAGCATATGTTTTTCTGTCTATTGTATGTAGTAGTTGGAAATTAGATAGCAATAAATTTGTTTGAATTTCTTGATTTGTGAAGGTTCTAAATATAGCAGAATCTTCACCTATTAGAATTTTATCATTTTTGTTTGTGTCGTAATATTTTGATTTCCAAGAGACTAAATGACTTTTGGTCGAATCATATCTCTCCCAAACAGATTCTCTTTCAAAAGTTTTATTGTTGACGTTAGAATAATGAATTATGTTTTTATTCTTTAAAATGTACGGCATAAAATGCGCTGCATCTATACAGTCAAATATGAAAATTCCGTTAGGTTCTAAAGCTTTGTGAATAGAATTAAAAGTATTTTGTATATCTATATCTTCAATTAAATAACTTGTTGAACGTCCTGTAATGAGAATGGTACTAAACTGATAGGTGAAATTTAACTTTCTCATATCACCTTGTATAAAGTTTCCTTTTTTAAATTTTGTTTTAGCAATTTCTAACATAGCCTCACTGTAATCTAAACCTGTATAATTTAAAAAATCGTTCGTAAATGATTCAGATAAGTTACCTGAGCCACATGCGATCTCTAAAATTGAGATGGCATTATGTGTTTTGCATAATGTTTTGTAGAAATCATACTCAGCTTTATAATCTATAAAACCTTGATAAATTTCATCGTATACCCAAGCGAGATTCTTTCCGTATAAATTGTTCATGATGCAAAAAAAAAGCTACCTAAAAATAGGTAGCTTTTTGCAAATAAAACTAAATCAAACTAAAATTTATAATTCAACGATAGGTTGAACATAGTTCCTAATTGACTAAAGTGATACCCATCATACGTCATTTGAGAATAACGTTGGTTGAAAGTAATCAAGTTAGATTGGTTCTGCGTCTGTGCTGGATCTGCCAAAATAGCATCTCCTGCTGCATTTTGAGAAACAAAATTCCATTCAGGTAATACATTTAACAAGTTGTTGATGTTAAGTGCAATTGTCAATTTATCTGTAGCGCTAAAATTAACTCCTAAATCAGTAACTACTTTAGGGTCAAATTCAGTACCAAGGTTGAAATTACCATTTGCATCAGTACTTAAACCTTGTTGAAAAAAGCTAGTTTTTCCAAATAATGTATTATTTAAAGAAAAACCGAATTTATTTATTTCGTAGTTAGCTCCTAAAATCCATTTAGTCTTAGGTCTTGAAGTAAAAAATAAAGCTTCTTGAGTTTGGTTTACTACAGATTGACCTGAGTTTGCAACTAAGTCAATATCTTTTACAGGACCATCAAGTTCATTCTGGATTGTATAATTACCAGACAAGTTCAAATCTAAACTGCCATCACCAATAGTTATACCTTTATATGCAAGAACAACATCAATACCAGAAGTTTTAGTGTCTATTGCATTTGAAAAGAAACTTACATCACTTAAGTTGTTATTTGCTAATAGAACATCTAAAGGATTTGTAGGGTCTCCACTACCTCCAATTTCATTTCCTAGAACAATTCTATCTTTTACTGCAATGCTATAATAATCAAAAGTATAGCTGAACTTATCGATTTTACCACCAAAACCTATAGTGTAGTTTGTAGAAGTTTCAGCATCTAATTGAGGTATACCCAATAATTTTGCCTGTGTAGATACATTGTTTATTAAACCACCAACTTGAATACCTTGCCCCGGTACAAAACTATACTGAGCTTTTTGCGTATAAATTTGGTGTAGGGTAGGAGCTCTGAATCCTGAAGAAATAGAACCTCTTAATGTGAAAGCATCGCTAAATTTATAACGTGAGCTAAACTTGTAGACGAATGCGTTTCCAAAATCAGAATAGTTCTCCGTTCTAATAGTACCACTTAATAAAAAAGCATCGGTAACATCATAATCTAAACTTAAGTAACCACCAATATTGTAACGGTTAAACTTACCTGAATTTTGAGGAGATGCTCCTGCAAATGAATCTGCGCCACCACCATCATAAGAAGCTAATTCACCTCCAATAACTTCAAAAGTTTCTGTTCTAAACTCAGCACCAACACCAATACTCACTTTGTCAGATAATAATCTTGAAATATCAATGTTACCAACGTTGTGAGAAAATCTAGTTCCTCCTGGATCAAATGATTGCTGACTATTTTCTCTATAAAGCTCAGAACCTTCAGTAATTTCACCATCATCTACAGAGCCATTTCCATTTTCATCTATAAATACTGATGGAGAATAAACAACATTTCTGTTGTGGGTATTGTTTACTTTGTACGTTTGAGTATTTCCACCAGTTGTAAAACTTGCATCAAGATTCCAATCGTTTATAACTGATTTAAAACCAATAGTTGCATTATAATCGCTGAGTTCTCCTTCAAAGGTTGGTACATAACCATCATAACCACCAGCAGTGTTTGGATTGTCTCCAGGGAAAAAATCTGCTAAGTAAGGAAAATCCTCAACAGTTCTCCAATAAGGAGTTCTGTAGTTTGCAAAACTATTTACAGCCTTATAAACATATGCAGCATTTCCGTACATTGATGTGTTTTCACTTAATTCATAGCCTAAGTTAAGTGAGAATTTAGCAGCAGCAGTTTCTGGAGATCCATTGATATTTCCTGCGTCTGGTCTTCTAGAAAGAAATTCTTGAACATCTGCAATGTCAGCGCCAAAATCACCAGCTTCACCAGCAGCATCAACAGTACCTGGTCTGTTTGCTTGGTTTACTTTAGATAAATCAATAGTATAATTTACAAAGCCTTTATCTTCGCCAATAGCAGTACCGTTGTTTAAAGAAACACCAAACATTTCGCCATCACCTTCAGAAGTGATTCCTGTTCTTAATGTTGCTGATCCTTCATTCGGAGAATCTTTAAGTATAATGTTCATTACACCTGCAATTGCATCAGAACCATATTGTGCAGAAGCACCATCACGTAAAATTTCAACTCTTTTAATCGCATCTGTAGGTATTGCAGAAATATCGGCACCTGTTTCACCACGACCTGGAGATGTTTGCGTATATAATAAGGCACTTAAGTTTTTACGCTTACCATTAATCAAAATCAATGTTCTTGATGGCCCCATGTTTCTAATTTCATAAGGATCCAATAAAGATGTTGCATCGTTTACAGGTGTTTGTACCGTGTTAAAAGATGGTATTTTATACTGTAATGCTTTATCAAAGGTAGCTTGACCTGTTGAGCTTAAATCTTTAGCTCCAATTACATCTACCGGTAATGGTGTGTCAGCATTACTTCTAGGAGCAGTACGAGAACCTACAACAATAAATTCATCGAGTTGCATACCTTCAGAAAGTTGTACGTTAATCGTATTTTTTCCGGCTGTAGAAACTTCTTGAGTAGCAAAACCAATGTAGCTAAATACCAGTTTTGTATCATCGGTTACATTAATTGTGTAGTTACCATCAAAATCAGAAGTAGTACCGTTAGTAGTACCTTTCTCAATAATATTTACACCTGCCAATGGCATTCCAGAATCATCTGTTACTTTACCTGTAATACTGTTTTGAATTTTTTCATTCAAAGTCAAAGCAGTAATTCCATTGTTTACAGAATTTATCTTAAGAATTTTAGCTCTTTCTGGCTTTTTATGATAAACCACATAATACTTGTTGCCAAGATATTCAAAATCAAAACTTGTTTTGCGTTCTAATTTATTAATGATTTTGTCTAATACAGGGAATTTGTATTCCTCAGGATTTAAACTGGTGCTTGATACCAGTGTAGGGTTGTAAGTAAAAAATACTTCGTGTTTTTCACTGATCTCATTAAGAAAATCGCTTAGGGTAACGTTTTCTTTGAGTTCATTAGCTGCCGTTGGACTGGTGATGCTTGAAAAAAGCATTACTGCAAGCAGCAATTTCATTAGTTTGTTCGTTCTCATAAATAAATAGTTTAGTTAATAAATAGGGTTTTCTTGCACGCGTAATATCTTTCCTTTTTTAATGATTCTTGTACCTGTAGCCTTTTCTATTGCGGCTATACATATTTGTAAATTCTGATTTGGAATACCACCAGAAAGAGGTAAATTCTTTATTTTTTCATTCTCATATTCAACTTCAAGACCATAAGTTGCTTCTAAATTGAACATTACTTCTTTTAGAGAAATTTCATTAAAAGCATAGGTGCCACCACGCCATAGTGCATATGGTGTTTTAACATCTACTTTCTTATGAGTCAGTTTTTTGCTTTCATTTGAAAAGGAAACCATTTCACCAGGTATCATTTTGGTGACTTCTCCATTCTTTAATTCTAAATGTATAGAACCTTCGTCAAGCACCACATTTGTTTTCTGTTTTCTAGTATTTACATGAAACTGTGTGCCCAATACTTCAACTTTCAGGTCTTCTGTAATTACCCAAAACTTTGCATTGGTACTTGGTATTGATTTAACTTTAAAGTATGCTTCTCCTTTTAGATTAATAAGACGTGGATTGTCTTTTTCATACCATATTTCAGAATTTCCGTTAAGCACAACTGATGTGCCATCTGGTAATTTTAAGTCGATTATTTCGCCAAAATTAGTTTTGTGTATGGTTGTAGTTTCATTATTTAGAAAGGAATAACTTGTCCAACTTATAAGAACTAGTAACACGGCAGCCGCAGCTGTTAGCAGTGAACTGTTTACTGTGTGTGTTTTCTTAAGAATCTTTTTTGGTGTAGGTTCTAACTTTATTTTTGTTAGAACATATGCAAAGGCTTCGTTAACCTTTTCATTACTTGGGTGTTGTTGATCGAAGTTGATGCCAATAATAATAGACTTCGCATTCTCTACCGTTTCTATATGTGCAGGATTGTACTGTATCCAATTATTCCAATAAGCGATATCATTTTTATTTAAGCCTTTTGCCCAGTTTTTAAATGATGCATCCGATAGGAAGTAATCTAAGTCGAATTTATTATTGTTGTTCATATAGTAAGGTGTTCCATTAGTAAGAGGTTTAGTTCTTAAAAATATACCCTACTTTTTTTAATTTTTTTTCAAAATAGATTTAATCTGCTGATTTTCAGATGCTATCCTTAATTTTGTTAAGGCTTTTTGTAGTGTATTCAAAACACTTTGATAATTCATATCCATTACTTCGGCGATATCTGAACTATTCATTCCGCTGTAATATTTTAAGTAGATAACTTCTTTTTGTCTTGGAGATAGTTGATTGATAAGGCTTGTTAGGGTAGTGGTGCAAAGAAATTGAATTTCCTGTTTGATCGATATTTCTTCAGACGAAAAAGTAAAATTGGTTTTAAATAGCTGTGCTTCTGAAATAGGAATATTATTCTGATTCTTTTGTAACTGTTTTATTAGCCTTCTTTTAAAACAAACAAATAGATAGGCTTTTAAGCTATTTATGTGTCCTAGTTTTTCTCTGCTTTCAAATAATTGAATAAAAAAGTTTTGAAGACAATCTTCTGTAATTTCTTGATTATTACTCAATTTTAAACCATATACATGTAATTGCGGATAATACTTTTTAAAAAGCAAGCTGAAACCGTGAGATTCGCCCTTTTTAAAAAAATACCATATAGTTTCATCTGAATGAAGTTCCATAAATTCTTACATGTTCTACGGCCAAAGTAAGAATTATTTCTTAAAATGTGTTAAAAAATAATATTTTAACTGTTGTCTGGCTAAAATACTTGATTTTAATTTAAATAAATTGTATGAAATTTACATTATAGTTATTGATGAAAATTTGAATGAAAAATCTGTAACTAAAAACTATCTTTGCACCCTTGAAATATTCTTAATTATGAAAGCAGGTATTGTAGGATTGCCAAACGTAGGTAAATCAACACTTTTTAATTGTTTGTCTAACGCTAAGGCGCAAAGTGCAAATTTTCCTTTTTGTACAATTGAACCTAACATAGGTGTTGTAAACGTGCCAGATGCACGATTAGAAAAATTGGAAGAGTTAGTAGTTCCAGAAAGGGTATTGCCTGCTACTGTAGAGATCGTTGATATTGCTGGTTTGGTAAAAGGAGCTAGTAAAGGTGAAGGATTAGGAAATCAGTTTTTAGGTAATATTCGTGAAACTGATGCGATATTACATGTATTGCGTTGTTTTGATAATGATAACATAGTACATGTTGATGGTAGCGTAGATCCTATTAGAGATAAAGAAACGATAGATATGGAGCTTCAATTGAAAGATTTGGAGACTGTAGATAAGAAGTTAGAAAAAGTAAAAAGGGCAGCTAGAACAGGTAATAAAGATGCGCAAAAAGAAGAAGCTGTTCTATTGGCTGTAAAAACCGGGTTAGAATCAGGCACCTCTGTTAGAGCTATTAAAATTGATGATGAATCTAGATTAGAGTTTGTTAAGCCGCTTCAGTTTATTACAGATAAACCAGTTATGTATGTTTGTAATGTTGATGAAGATGCTGCTGTATCTGGTAATGCCTATGTTGAAAAAGTAAAAGAAATGGTAGCTGCAGAAAACGCGGAAGTTATTTTCTTGGCGGTCGGTACAGAAGCTGATATTACGGAGTTAGAGACTTACGAGGAGCGCCAAATGTTTTTAGAAGATTTGGGCTTAGAAGAGCCTGGTTCTGCTAAACTTATTCGCGGAGCTTACAAATTATTAGATTTAGAGACTTATTTTACTGCAGGTGTTAAAGAAGTTCGTGCTTGGACAATTCCGGTTGGTGCAACTGCACCACAAGCTGCTGGTGTTATACATACCGATTTTGAAAAAGGTTTCATTAGGGCAGAAGTTATTGCTTATGATGACTACGTGGCTTTTGGTAGCGAATCAAAAGTAAAAGAAGCCGGTAAAATGAGGGTAGAAGGTAAAGAGTACATCGTTAAGGATGGAGATGTAATGCATTTCCGTTTTAACGTTTAATGTTCATATATAGTCAACCGATCTCGAAGTAGTTTTAATTCTTGCTCTAATCGGTTGACTTTTTTTATCATATGGTTTAAGGTGTCTATACCTTCCATATTTATACCAAGGTCTTCTCGTAGCCTATATATGCGTTCTATCTCAACAAGGTATTGCGGTTCAACATATGTTTTATTTTCAATTTGCTGTACCTCAATCATTTCGAACTCTAAAAGATCATCTATAAATTCTATAGGAGTTTGTGTTCGTTCGCAATACACCTCTATTTGTATGTAATTTTCTGAATTCATATTATCGTAATTCTGAAAGTTGTTTAAATAATTCTTTTTCTTTTTCTGAAAGTTTGGTAGGCATGGTTACCTTATAAGTGATATACAAATCTCCATGAACACCTTTTTTCTTATAAACGGGCATACCTTTTCCCTTCAGCTTCACCTTAGTGTCATTTTGGGTTTCGGGTTTTACCTTTAACTTCACTTTTCCTGTTAAGGTTTCTACTTCAATTGAACTACCTAAAATGGCATCATATAAAGAGATAGATTCATTTTTGTATAAATCGTTCTTTACTCTTTGAAAATTAGTATTGTTATTAATTTCAAAAGTTAAGTAGAGGTCTCCTTTTGGTCCGCCATTAGCACCTTCGCCACCATAGCCGGAAATTTTTATGGTTTGTCCATCTTCAACGCCTGCAGGTATGGTAATTCTAATTTTTTTAGCACCTAGGTCAAGCGTTTGTTTTTGGTCTTCAAGAACGTCAAGCAAATTCAACTTTAGTGTTGCATTTAAATCTTGACCCTTATACTGTGTTGACCTTTGTCGTCCGCCACCACTAAAACCTCCGCCAGCTCCACCAAACATGGATTCAAAGAAATCAGAGAAATCTTCATTTGATCCGCCAGCGCTAGAATAACTTCTTCTATTACCGGTGGATGAACTACGTTGATTTTTCTTAGCTTCTTCAAAAGCATCGGCATGTTGCCAATCTTTACCGTATTGGTCGTATTTCTTTCTTTTTTCAGGGTCGCTTAAAACTTCGTTAGCCTCGTTTACACGCTGAAATTTCTCTTGCGCAGTTTTATCATTCGGATTTAAATCTGGATGAAGTTTTCGCGCTAATTTTCGATATGCCTTTTTAATTTGAGCTTGTGTAGCCTTCTTGTCTATTTCAAGAATTTTGTAATAATCGATAAATTCCATAAGTATTCAAAATCTACATTAAAGGTATAAAAAGGAATAAATTATTCCTATGACGTATATCATTCTTTAAATAAACTTTTTGCTAATTTCTTACTATGCTCTTTTCTTGAAAAATTATGTTACTTACTATAGCTATCAACAAAAAAGTCCTATTTATTGTTAATTACTTTAACAGATAGGGGTTTTATCTTTTGCCGAGTGGTGCTATCTTTAACGCAACTTTCTTAAACTTTTTTAAATGTCCCAAGACGCTACTCAATATACTGAAGATAATATACGCTCGCTCGATTGGAAAGAACATATCCGATTACGACCTGGGATGTATATTGGTAAATTGGGAGATGGTTCGTCTGCAGATGATGGTATCTATATTCTCCTGAAAGAGGTAATAGATAACTGTATTGATGAATTTGTAATGGGTGCCGGTAAAACCATTGAAATATCTATTAAAGATAAAGTGGTCAAGGTTAGGGATTACGGTCGTGGCATTCCATTAGGTAAAGTTGTGGATGTAGTTTCTAAAATGAACACCGGTGGTAAGTATGATAGTCGTGCTTTTAAAAAATCCGTAGGATTAAATGGTGTTGGTACCAAAGCTGTAAATGCATTGTCCAGTTTTTTTGAAGTTCAATCTTCTAGAGACAACCAATTAAAAACAGCTCAGTTTAGTTCTGGTAATTTAGAGAATGAAGTTGGGCCTGAAGAAACGGGTAAAAGAAAAGGTACCAAAGTTACTTTTGTACCAGATGAATTAATTTTTAAAAATTATAAATATAGAAATGAGTATGTAGAACGCATGCTTAAAAACTATGTGTACCTAAACCCAGGTCTAACCATAATTTTTAATGGCGAGAAATTTTATTCTGAAAACGGATTAAAAGATTTACTTGAGGATAACAATAATATGGATGATATGCTTTATCCTGTTATTCATTTAAAAGGAGAAGATATTGAAGTAGCTATTACGCATAGTAAAACTCAATATAGTGAAGAATATCATTCTTTTGTAAACGGTCAGCACACAACACATGGCGGTACGCATCAAGCTGCATTTAGAGAAGCGATTGTGAAAACCATACGTGACTTTTATGGTAAGACTTACGACGCTTCTGATATTAGAAAATCTATTATTTCGGCAATTGCTATAAAAGTGATGGAGCCGGTTTTTGAAAGTCAGACCAAAACCAAATTAGGGTCTACCGATATGGGGGGTAATTTTCCGACGGTACGTACCTATATCAATGATTTTATTGGTAAATATTTAGATAACTATCTTCATAAGAATACAGATACGGCAGATAAGCTTCAACGTAAAATTATGATGGCCGAGAAAGAGCGTAAAGAGCTTTCGGGTATTCGAAAGTTGGCACGCGATCGAGCTAAGAAAGCTAGTCTTCATAATAAAAAACTTAGAGATTGTAGAGTTCATTTAGGTGATATCAAGCATGATCGAAGATTAGAAAGTTCGCTATTTATTACCGAGGGTGATTCAGCATCTGGCTCTATTACCAAATCAAGAGATGTAAATACACAGGCGGTATTCAGTCTTAAAGGAAAGCCATTGAATTCTTATGGCATGTCTAAAAAGATTGTTTATGAGAATGAGGAATTCAACCTATTGCAGGCTGCACTGAATATAGAAGAGTCTATTGAAGATTTACGCTACAATAACATAATAATAGCGACTGATGCCGATGTTGATGGTATGCATATTCGCTTATTATTGATTACATTCTTTTTGCAGTTCTTTCCAGAATTGATAAAAGAAAATCACCTTTATATTCTACAGACTCCTTTGTTTAGGGTTCGTAATAAAAAGGAAACGATTTATTGTTATAGTGATGAAGAGCGCCAACATGCGTTAAATAAATTAACTGGAAAACCAGAAATAACTCGATTTAAAGGTCTAGGGGAGATTTCGCCAGATGAGTTTAGACACTTCATTGGCGAGGATATTAGGCTGGAGCCTATAATGCTTGATAAGGCAATGTCTATTGAAGAACTGTTGAGTTTTTATATGGGAAAAAACACTCCCGATAGACAAAAATTTATAATTGAAAATCTTAAAGTAGAGGTTGATTTAATAAAAGATAAAGTATTATAAACTAGATTAATACGATTGCTGTAATTTAAGATGAATTTACTGAAATAACCATAACTATGATAATGTTTAACAAATTAGGGAAAATTGGAATTAGAATGTTTTTATTACTATTAATAGTAGGTTGTGGTGGTGATGATGAACCATTGGTAACAGTTGATCCTGAAGTCACGGAAGAAACTATTGAGGAAGAGGTTGAAGATGAGATTGATTGTTCTGCAAATTGTTTTCAGTGCGCAGATTCAATTAGTTTAGGAGTAGAAGTTTTAAACCAGATAGCGGTAGAAGATGAAATTGATTATTTTAAATTTTCCGTAGAACAAGAAGGTGTTTTGGAAATTAATATCAGTGCAACTCCTGAAAATTTAAGGATAACATCGGATTTATTAAATAGTGAATGTGAAGAGATATTTAGTGAAACCGCAAATAATACTGGAGAAGGTTATAGTGCTTTATATTTAATTGAGGCTGGAGATTATGTATTAAAATTTTCTGACTTTTTTGGAGAGGCTAATAGTAATGATTATTCTTTTTTAGTTAGTCTGAATACAGACGATATATATGAAATTAATAATTCTTGTGATAATGCGGTGGATGTTTTGATTGATACTGAGATAAATATGGCAATTTATCCTGAAGATGATGTAGATTATTTTAAATTCACGACAGTTGAGTCTGGAGTAATAAAAATTGACTTATATAATATTCCTGAAAACATTAATTTAGAAACTACATTAAGGTCGTCATCTGATTGTATAGAGTTGATTAAGGAAGTTAATAACAATATTGGCGAAGGTCTTTCGCTGTATTATACAGCAGACGCTGGTGATTATGTATTAGAAATAAATGATAGATTTAATGATGAGTTTAATGCTGATTTGCTGTCATTTATGGTTACTCTAGAAACAAGTGACATTTATGAGATTAATAACTCGTGTACATCAGCAAAAGAAATTTCATTAGATACAGAGATAAAAGCCGCCATCTATCCAGAGGATGATGTTGATAATTTTAAATTTACCACAACTGAAGAAGGTGTTTTAAAAATAGAGTTATTTAATATTCCTGAAAATATTAATTTGGATGTTACTTTAAGGTCATTTTCTGATTGTACAGAATTATTAAATGATGTTAATAACGATGTTGGAGAAGGTCTTACGTTGTACTATACTGCAGAAGCTGGGGATTATGTTTTAGAAATTAATGACCGCTTTAATGACTCATTTAATGTTGATTTATATTCATTTAATGTCTCACTAGATACAAGTGATATTTATGAAATTAACAACTCATGCTCTAGTGCTAAAGATATTGAAATCAATACAGAAGTTAACTCGGCGATATATCCAGAAGATGATGTTGATTTTTTTAAATTTACAATAACAGAAACTAGTAATGTAGATATTCTTTTTTACAATGTCCCTTATAATATTAATTTAGAAGTTACTCTTAGGTCTTTGCCTGATTGTCTTGAAATAGCAAAGGAGACAAATAATACTGAAGGTGAAGGACTTTCTTTGACGTCAACATTAGGGCCTGGTGAATATGTTTTGGAAATAAACGATCGATTTAATGACTCATTCAACACCAGTTTCTTAAACTTTAAAATAAATTTATAACTATTAATACCAAAAAGGTAATTGAATTGTATCATTAAAGGTTGTTATACTTAAAATTAGAATTGGTTTCATGAGCGAAATGGATGATGAAGGTTTTGAAAAAAAAGAGAATACCGATAATACAGATTCTTCTGAGGCACTGACTAGAGTGTCTGGCATGTATAAAGATTGGTTCTTGGATTACGCATCTTACGTAATCTTAGAACGAGCAGTACCTGCTATTGAAGACGGATTTAAACCTGTACAACGACGTATCATGCATTCTCTAAAAGAGCTTGATGATGGTCGGTACAACAAAGTAGCTAATGTAGTTGGGCATACTATGCAGTATCATCCACATGGTGATGCAAGTATTGCAGATGCCATGGTTCAAATTGGTCAGAAAGATCTATTAATAGATACTCAAGGTAACTGGGGTAACATTCTTACCGGTGATAGAGCTGCTGCTTCTAGGTATATAGAGGCTAGACTTTCTAAATTCGCATTAGAAGTTATATTTAGCCCTAAAATTACCGAGTGGCAAATGTCTTATGATGGTAGAAAAAAAGAGCCTGTAAATCTACCTGTTAAATTTCCATTACTATTAGCTCAAGGGGCAGAAGGTATTGCTGTGGGCTTATCCACTAGAGTATTGGCTCATAACTTTATTGAGCTTATTGATGCTTCTATTAAGCATTTAAAGGGACAGCGATTTAAAATCTATCCCGATTTTCCCACGGCAGGTATTATAGATGTTACAAACTATAATGACGGACTCAGAGGTGGTAAAATTAGGGTTCGAGCAAAGATATCTCAGTTAGATAAGAACACACTAGTAATCAATGAAATACCTTACGGTACTAATACTGGAAGTTTAATAGAATCTATCTTAAAGGCTAATGAAAAAGGCAAGATTAAAATCAAGAAAATTGAGGACAATACTGCTGCAGATGTTGAGATTTTAGTACATCTTCCCTCTGGTATTTCCCCAGATAGAACCATCGATGCCTTGTATGCCTTTACAGCGTGCGAGTCTTCTATTTCTCCACTAGGCTGTATTATTGAAGATAATAAGCCTTTGTTTATTGGGGTCACAGAAATGCTCAGAAGGTCTACAGATTCTACGGTAGAATTATTGAAGCAAGAGCTCGAAATTCAACTTAAAGAACTTGAAGAGCAATGGCATTTTGCTTCTTTGGAGAGGATTTTTATTGAAAATCGTATCTATCGTGATATTGAGGAAGAGGAGACCTGGGAAGGCGTAATAGCTGCAATTGATAAAGGTTTAGCACCTTTTACAAAACACCTAAAGCGAGCGGTTACTGAAGAAGATATTACCAGACTTACCGAAATACGTATAAAGAGAATTTCAAAATTCGATTTAGATAAGGCTCAGCAGCACCTAGAGAGCTTGCAAGAGCGTATTGCAGAGGTGAAGCATCATTTGGCTAATTTGATTGAATTTGCAATAAACTACTTCAAGAATCTTAAAGAAACCTACGGCAAAGACAGAGGTCGTTTAACCGAAATACGCGTTTTTGATGATATAGAGGCCACTAAAGTGGCTATCAGAAATACTAAGCTCTATGTAAATAGGGAAGAAGGTTTTGTGGGTACTTCTTTAAAGAAAGATGAATATGTTACCGATTGTAGTGATATAGATGATATCATTATGATAACCAGTTCTGGTAAGATGATGGTGTCAAAAGTGGATTCCAAAATTTTTGTAGGTAAAGGTATTATCCATGTAGCGGTTTTTAAGAAAAAAGATAAGCGTACTACCTATAATCTTGTGTATAAAGATGGTAAAGGTGGTGCTACATACATTAAACGTTTTAATGTTACCAGTATAACTAGGGATAGAGAGTATGATTTAACTACCGGTAAAGCTGGTTCTCAAGTGTTGTATTTTTCTGCCAACCCTAATGGAGAGGCTGAAGTAATAACAGTTTTGCTACGCCAGGTAGGTAGTGTGAAAAAATTAAAGTGGGATATTGACTTTTCTGATGTCTTGATTAAAGGAAGAGCTTCAAAAGGTAATATTGTAACGAAATACTCTGTTAAGCGCATAGAGTTAAAAGAAAAAGGTGTGTCTACACTGAAGCCTAGAAAGATTTGGTTTGATGATGTTGTACGTAGATTGAACGTAGATGGGAGAGGAGAATTATTAGGGGAGTTTAAGGGTGATGATTTACTATTGGTTATTAATCAGAAAGGTATAGCAAAAACGTTTTTACCCGTACTAACTTCTCATTTCGATGACGATATGATTGTATTAGAGAAATGGATACCAGAGAAACCTATCTCAGCTATTTATTGGGAAGGTGAAAAAGAACGTTTTTATATTAAAAGGTTTTTGATTGAAAGCGAAAACAAAGAGGAATTATTTATTTCAGAGCATCCAAAATCATATTTAGAGCTTGTTTCTACAGACTGGAAACCAATGGTTGAAATTGAGTTTCCTAAGCCTAGAGGTAAAGAAGCTAAAGAGAATGAATCTGTTGATATTGAAGATTTTATATCGATTAAAGGTATTAAAGCTTTAGGTAATCAATTTATTACGGAAAAGGTTAAAAATATTAATCTTCTTGATCCATTGCCATATGAACCAGAGGTTCCAGAAGAAATTGAAAATATTGAAGTTGTAGATGAAGAATCTGTAGCGTCTGGTGATGAAACTGAGAGTTCTAAAGGTGAAGATGGTGCATCTGCTGATGAGCCAACATTATTTGATTAGTCGGCATTATGAAAAAAATTTTCGAAGAGTTTAAGAATTTTGCCATAAAAGGCAATATGATAGATTTGGCTGTCGGTATCATTATTGGTACAGCATTTAATAAGGTTGTAAGTACAATTGTTTCTGCTGTTATTATGCCTCCACTTTCTTTATTGACAGACGATGTTAACTTATCAAATAAGAAATGGATCCTTAGAGAGGCGGTAGATTCAGTTGAAGAAGTTGCAATAGGATACGGTGAGCTTATTGAGTCGCTCTTAGATTTTGGAATAATAGCTTTTACCATTTTTGTAATGGTGAAATTCATAAATAGGTTTAAAGAAAAATCTGAAGACCCATCAAACAAAGAAGTTGAAACTCCTAAAAACATAGCTTTGTTATCTAGTATGGAGCAGCTATTGAAAGAGCAAAACGCCATACTTAAAAATGAAAAGTAATTAAACTGTTTAATTATTAAGTTATCTTATCGTGAGATAGAAAGTTAAGATTAGACAAATTCAAAGAATAATTGCTTTTATAACTACCTTTACAAAAAATTTTAATTAATGGATTTCACTAACCCCCTGGTGTATGGCGCACCAGCCTTTATTGCCTTTATTTTATTAGAATTGACCTACAGCAAAACTCATGGAGATGATGATCTTTATGATTGGAAAGATTTTGCGGCCAGTAGTGTTATGGGAATTGGATCTGCCATAATTGGTCCTTTATTGAAAGTAATTTTATTAGTTGTTCTTTTTGAATACGCTTACGAGTTATTTAACCCTTTGGTTGATGGTGTAAGAACAAATATTATGGGCTATAAGTCGTTCGGCTATGCTTGGTATGTTTGGTTGCTTTGTCAATTAGCGGATGATTTTACTTATTATTGGTTTCACAGGGCAAATCATGAAATTCGTATTTTGTGGGCTGCACATATAGTGCATCACTCTTCAGATAATTTTAATCTCGGTACTGCTATCCGTAATGGCTGGTTCACCTTATTGTATAAGCCTTTTTTCTATGTTTGGATGCCTATTATTGGTTTTCCTGTAGAAATGGTAGTTGTATGTTTAGCAATAGAGTCTTTCTGGCAGTTTCAATTACACTCGCAATATGTTCCAAAAATGGGATTCATTGAGAAAATATTTAATACGCATACAATGCATCAAGTGCATCACGCTCAGAATGTGGAGTATTTAGATAAGAACCATGGCGGATTTCTAAATTTCTTTGATAAGATTTTTGGTACTTGGAAAGAGTATGATGAAAATATTGATGTGAAATTTGGTGTTATTCATGCTCCAAACTCTAATAACCCTATTGTAATTCTTACGCATGAGTTTAAGGATATTTGGGCGGATACTAAAAAATCAAAAAAACTAAGTCATAAATTGATGTACATATTTGGTCCTCCAGGATGGAGTCATGATGGCAGTACCATGACAGTAAAACAACAGCAGCGATTGTCTGAAGAACAAAAACAAGCAAATCCTGGTGTTTCCTTTGATAGACCTAATTAAGGTCTTAAAAGAGCTTAATTAGATTTATGTGACATTCTAGGGTAAAGGCGATTGCGAAAAAAGCTCCAATTAAGCATTTGCTTAATTGGAGCTTTTTTTTTCTTTAAAAGACTCAAATATTACGCTGGCTGTATAGAGATGAAAAGAATATTGTTAATACCTAAAACAATTTCAAAATAGGTTATGGCTAGTATAGTGATATAGCCATTTGGATTAAAGGAGATTTAATAAGTGATTATTTAATTTTTATAGCTGTTCCTGTTTTTACAATTAGTTTTTTATTTGGATCCCTTACGGCGCTTTTGTATTGAAAGGTGTATGAAGAGTCAGTTGTGCTAATAATTTTATATTGAATCGCTGTTTTGCTATGAATGTCTTGTAAAACAAATTCGCAATCATTAAACCAGCGTACCGTGGCACTGTCTATGTTATTTTCATAATAGTCTACACTATAATCTTCGGTCCTTGTAAATTTCCCCTCTTTTATAGTATCGCCAACTTCATAAGTAAACTTAAAAGACCCAGTTTTATACTTTTTACAATCACGTTCAGGTTGGTAACATGAGCAAAGAATTAAGCCTAGAGCAGCTGTTAAAATCAAATTTTTCTTCATACTGCAAAATAAAGAAAATAGGAGCGAAGTGTTTAGAAAAAGGCAATAATAGTTTGTGAATATAAGTAGATTTTAAAACTCAGAGTACGTTTTAAAAGTACCGTCAGTATAGAACATTATTATTCGTTCTAAGCTTTTCTCGTTCTTCTTGTTGGTAGCTTTTGCTAGAGCTTCTTTGTTGTCTTTAGATTCTGGAGTAGGGTTGATTTTAGTTTTAGGAAAAGTTCCGGCTCCATACAGTAACCATTGTAAATCAACTTCTACAAAAGCTTGGTCAACTTTAATAATAAATTCTAAACTAGGTTTATTTCTTCCGTTTAGTAAATGAGAAATGCTAGATCGTTGTACATCAATTAAGTCTGCAAACGCAGCAGATGATAGCTCTTTGTGCGCTAAAATTGTCTTTAATCTTGATAGGAAAGAAGTGGTGTCTAGCATGTTTACAAAGTTAATGTATTCTTTAATTTCGAATGTAAAAAGGTTATTTTTATACTTATAAATATTAGAAATAATATGAAGTTTACATTTATATTAATTAACTCAAACTACTGAATAACAGCAAATTAATAATATTATTAAATTAAAAGTTAAAATTGTAAATTATACTAAAATCATAATGAGCATATCGAAACATGTTTTGTTTACAATTGTAAACACAGGCTGTAGTATTTTTGTGTGGTATTAAAGCATGAGTAGAATGAAAGATTTGGATTATAATAAAATAATGGTACCTACTATTTCTGGCAGGTATATTAACAATGACCATGTAAATGAGTTTTTAAAAACACTACCGGCTACTTTTAAAATTGATGTAGTTGGAAAATCCGTAAGAAATGAATCTATAAAAGGTATTACGTTTGGTAGTGGTCCAAATAAAATTTTAATGTGGTCTCAAATGCATGGTAACGAATCTACAACTACTAGAGCGGTCGTTGATTTAATGAGTTACTTAAAACAAGATATTGCCGAAGTTTTAGAAATTTCTAAATCTTGTACTTTAAAAATTATTCCAATACTAAGTCCTGATGGAGCTCGAGATTATACCAGGATAAATGCTAACAAAATTG
The DNA here is from genome assembly GCF_900142175.1 of Maribacter aquivivus. Classification (NCBI taxonomy): domain Bacteria; kingdom Pseudomonadati; phylum Bacteroidota; class Flavobacteriia; order Flavobacteriales; family Flavobacteriaceae; genus Maribacter; species Maribacter aquivivus. The sequence continues at coordinate 97,537 of NZ_FQZX01000002.1, forward strand.
ACCTTAATAGAGATGCACAAGATTTATCTCAACCAGAGAGTCGTGTACTAAAAACAGTTTATGAAAAATTTAAACCTAACTACTGTTTAAATCTACATGATCAGCGTACTATATTTAATGTAGGTGAAACGAGTAAACCTGCAACCGTTTCTTTTTTGGCACCTGCTTATGATGAAGATAGAAATATTTCGCCATCTAGAAAATTAAGTATGCAGCTTATAGCGGCAATGAATGATAAATTGCAAAAAGTTATTCCTGGTCAGGTAGGTAGGTATGATGATGGTTTTAATAAGAATTGTGTTGGCGATGCTTTTCAAATGAGAGAAACCCCTACAATATTGTTCGAAGCAGGTCATTATGCGGATGATTACGATAGAGATAAAACTAGGATGTTTATTTTTGAGGCTTTATTAAAAGGTATACAGGTAATATCAAAGAATCTTGTTTCAAATTATACGATAGAACAATATTTGTCTATTCCTGAGAATGGGAAACAGTTTGTAGATATCTTAATTGTAAATGATAATTATATTGATAATCAGCTTACCAAAAGCGAGCTTATACCAATACAGTATAAAGAGGTGTTAAATAATGGCAAAGTTGCGTTTAGACCAGAATTATATCATTTTGAAAAGCAACCCTCAGAGATTTTTGGACATAAGACATTGAACTGCAATGATGAAAATGATATTTTATGGATCAAAGAAAAGGATTTATTGAAGCTACTTTAGTGATATTTATTGTTTTATTTCTTTGAAAATGTAATATTGTTTACGTTTTCATTAAAAAAAATGAAGTTTCAATGAATTTAATGTGATTATTTTTTATTTTTGGCAAAAATTTTACAACTATGGGCAAAGTCAAATTAGACGAAATAGACCACCAAATTCTAGATATGTTGATTGACAACACTAGAACTCCTTTTACTGATATTGCAAAAAAACTTCTTATATCTGCCGGTACGGTACATGTAAGAGTTAAGAAAATGGAAGAAGCGGGAATCATAAAAGGTTCATCACTTACTCTAGATTATGTGAAACTTGGTTATGCCTTTATAGCATATGTAGGTATTTTTCTTGAAAAGACACACCAAACTAAGTTTGTTCTTGAGCGTTTAAACCAAATACCAAACGTTACAATTGCACATATTACAACAGGTAAATTCAATATTTTCTGTAAAATTAGAGCAAAGGATACTACGCATGCCAAAAATATTATCTTTAAAATAGATGATATCGACGGCATTAGTAGAACAGAAACGATGATTTCATTAGAAGAAAGTTTTAATGATAAAAAACGTTTGATGCATACTATTTTTAATGAATTATAATATTAGGTTATTCAACTAACTTAAAAAAAGCCCGGTTATTTTTTATGATTGGGCTTTTTTGATTTTCAATTTTTAAATTTTCAGAATGACGGTTAAAGATTTACAAGAAGACGAATTGCAATTTTTCTACGGTACCTATTTGAAAACTCTTGATGAACAAGAAGATTTAAAATCTGCGTTATTAAATGGCAGAAAAAGTTTTGAAGATTTAGTTCAAGGTTTGACCGATGAACAGTTTTTATATCGTTATGGCGAAGGTAAATGGACTGTAGCTGAAGTTCTGGTACATTTAATTGATACAGAACGTGTATTTCAATATCGTGCTTTTAGAATATCTAGAAACGATAAAACCTCATTGCCAGGATTTGACCATAATACATTCGTTACAGAAAGTAATGCCAACCAACGTACTAAAGAGGATATATTAAAAGAATATCTTCATGTTCGTGATTCTTCAATTAGTTTGTTCGATACTATGCTAAATGCGAATCAAAAAAGAATGGGTACCGCTAGTGGTATTCCTTGGTCTGTAGCTGCATTGGGTTTAGTTATAAGTGGCCACCAGAAGCATCATGAAAATATTTTACAAGAACGCTATTTTAATTAATCTAGTTCTTCTTCAGATTCTAATTCGAAGTTTAGGTAAAGTGCTTTCGTCATTTCTTCAGATTGCATAACCTCTTCCGGTGTTTTGGTTTCTAATTCCTTTTCTATGTTTTCTTCAAAATTAGCAATGAAATTAGAAAGGCTTTTACTTATCTTAACTAGGTATAATGTATCTGTGGTTTTTAATTCTACTGCTTCAACATAATCTCCTTTAATATTTTTAAAACTGATGATGTCTTCATCACCATATCCATAAGGATAAGTTTCTATTAAAAGTGCTGCTAATTGGTGGTCTAATTTACGGTAATCAATAAGGCGTCTTGTCATAACTTGTTTATTTATAGAAGGTTGGGATTATCTATAACTAAACTAGCAATAATTGTCACAAGTCAATTTTTAGAGTTGTGAAAGTGCCATTTTGAGTATGTGAACTTTTTAAATTTTGTAGTAAGCGAATGCTTCTGTAAATAATTCTACAGGAATTTCAATGTCATATACAGGAATGCCAATAGATTTCAACAACACAAAATTCACTTTGCCGTGAGAGTTCTTCTTGTCGTACTTCATTAGTTTAAGAATGTTTTCGATATCCTCATTTGAAAACTCTACTTTATCATATCTATTTAAAAAAGTAGATTTTATATCGTTTAAAGATTCATCTGATAATGCTAGCAGTTTATTAGAGAGATAGCCTTCTAGAATCATACCTATGGCAATTGCCTCTCCATGTAATAACGTTACTTTTGAATCGCTCTCTAAGAAATAAGATTCTATAGCATGACCAAGGGTGTGTCCGTAATTTAAAATCTTACGTATGTTTTGTTCTGTAGGGTCTTGAAGCACCACCTTGTTTTTAATTTGGATAGATGTAAGAATGTGCTTCTTCATATCCTCTAAACCCTTAGCTCCTTTCAATGCTTCCCAATAGGTCGTGTCTTGAATAAGACCGTGTTTTAGCATTTCTGCAAATCCGCTTATAACCTGTCTATTTTCTAGTGTGTCAAGAAAATCAGGTACTACCAGTACCATTACTGGCTGATTAATAACCCCAATTTGATTTTTTAAAGAACCTAAGTCAACACCGGTTTTGCCACCAACAGATGCGTCTACCATAGATAATAGGGTAGTAGGCACATTAATAAAGTCTATGCCTCTTTTAAATGTAGACGCTATAAAGCCGCCCATATCAGTTAATACGCCGCCACCTAAATTTATCAAAATACTTTTGCGATCAGCACCTAATTCAGATAAAGCTTCCCAAACACCAACACATGTTTCAATATTTTTATTTATTTCTCCTGATTCAATTTCAATAATTTCAAACTGATAATCACCATGAATTTCTGCCATAAAATTGGGCAGGCAAAGCTCGTGTGTGTTTTCATCTACTAAAATAAAAATGGTAGAATATTTTTTTTCTGACAGGTGATTGTTCAATGCTTGAAATGCATTTTTGTTGAAATGTACTGCGTAAGAATCTGAAATTATAGAATCCATTGAAAATATGACTTAGTTTTAATGACTATTGTACCGCAAAATAAAGGTTATTTTTAGTCTTAGGATTATAAATTCTGTGATTATATTTGATCGTTATAGAAATTATATAATATGGACCAAATTTTTGAAAATACTGCAACGGCATTTGCCTTAAAATCAGATTCAGAATTAGAAAGAGCTTATTTTCTTTTTAAGATGATTTCAAATGAACCTCTGGTAAAAATGGGTTCAGTCATTACCAATTTTGCGTTTAAAGCTCATTTACCTGTTGAGGGATTAATTAGGGCTACTGTTTTTGATCACTTCTGTGGTGGTGTAAATGAACGTGATTGTTTGCCCGTAGTAGATCGTATGTGGGAAAAGGGAGTCTGTTCCGTTTTAGATTATTCTGTAGAAGGCAAAGAAGAAGAGGACCCCTTTGATTCTGCTACTGAAGTTATCTTAACCATTTTAGACTTTGTAAAAGAGAAGGATGCTATACCTTTTGCTGTTTTTAAGCCAACAGGTTTTGGTCGGTTTGCCCTATATCAAAAAATAAGCGAGAAAAAAGAACTTACTAAAGATGAAGAAGCAGAATGGCAACGCGTTGTCAATAGGTTTGATAAAGTTTGTAAAAAAGCACATGACCTAGAAGTTTCATTACTTATAGATGGTGAAGAAAGTTGGATGCAAGATGCTGCTGATAACCTTGCTGAAGACATGATGCGTAAGTACAACAAAAAGAAAAGGATTGTATTTAATACGTTACAGACTTACAGATGGGATCGCCTACCTTATTTAAAATCCTTACAAGAACGAGCTAAGAGAGATGGATTCTTAGTTGGTATGAAAGTGGTGCGTGGTGCGTATATGGAGAAAGAAAATGATCGCGCCAAAGAAAATGGGTATATTTCGCCAATTTGTAAGACTAAAGCTGATACCGATGACAACTTCAATGCTACTATTGAGTATATGATAGATAATCTAGATTCGTTATCTATATTCTCTGGAACTCATAATGAAGATAGTTGTTACCGTTTAATGGAGTTAATGGCGGAAAGAGGTGTCGAAAAAAATAATACCCATATTTGGTTCGGACAATTGTATGGTATGAGTGATCACATATCTTATAATTTGGCAGCAAATGGATATAATGTTGCTAAATACTTGCCATTTGGACCAGTACGTGATGTGATGCCTTACTTAATTAGAAGGGCTGATGAAAATACATCGGTAGCCGGACAAACAAGTAGAGAGCTTTCATTGTTGAAAGCAGAAAGAAAACGCAGAAAAATATAATAAAACTTATTGTCGCTCTACTTTTTCGATTGAAGCTTTTTCTTTACAGTTTTTTACCGTAAATATATAATCTCGTTCCTTGTACTCAGACTCTACAATGTAGGTTTTGCAGGGAACGGATTTTGTATCACTTTTACTAAAATCTACATCTCCTTCAGTTAAAATGTATTTAACACCTATAGAATCTAATTCAAACTCTTTTAGTTTTTGTGTTGCTTCATTGCTGTAGTACATAGATTTAGATCTAATATCTTTCAATGTTCTACAGTCAGGTAGGTAGCAGAAATATACTCCGGTTTCTTGAGATTTCTTTTTAAGAAAAAAGGTCAGAAACACAATACCAATAGATAAGCCAACCAAGAAAAAACCTAACCTTTTAATAAAATCCATATTCATGCTTCCATACTTTTAAGAGCGCAAAATTATGCCTTTTAAAGTGGATAGGAAAAGGAAAGCCATTAGTATTCTAAAAAATAAGGAAATTTATATCACTGTATTGTAAATCGAACCATTCGCCTACAGACTTATTGGTCAATATACCATGGTACATGTAAAGTCCGTTACGTAAACCTTTGTCAAAACGAAGTGAATTTTCTAAACCGCCATCTTCTCCAATTTTTAATAAATAAGGAGTAAAGATGTTGCTTATGCTAACCGATGCTGTTTTTGGGTATCTTGATGGAATGTTTGGTACGCCATAGTGAATGACATCAAATTTCTTTCTAGTGGGTTTATTGTGGCTCGTTATTTCGCTAGTTTCAAAACATCCTCCAGTATCAATACTTACATCAATGATAACAGCTCCTTTTTTCATGTGCTCTACCATAGTGCTAGTTACCACAACGGGAGATCGATCTTTACCTCTTGTTGCTCCTATAGCAACATCACAACGTTTTAAGGCTTTTAATAAGTTTTTTGGTTGAATAGTAGACGTATATACCGTTTGTTTTAAGTTGGTCTGTATGTTTCTAAGCTTGGTAATAGAATTATCAAAAACCTTAACGTTTGCACCAATACCTATAGCTGATCTTGCTGCAAACTCACCAACAGTTCCTGCGCCTATAATCACCACTTCTACAGGTGGTACACCGCTGATATTACCAAACATTAAGCCGTTACCATTATTGTTGGCAGCCATTAATTCTGCAGCAATTAATACAGATGAAATACCAGCAATTTCACTAAGTGAACGAACTGCAGGGTATTTGCCTTCCTCATCTCTAATATATTCAAATGCAATAGCGGTAATTCGCTTTCTTGCTAGTTCTTCAAAGTATTCTTTATACTGTGTTTTAATCTGAAGTGCAGATATAATTGTTGTCTGCGGATTTATATATTCTATTTCTGTTAGGGTAGGGGGCTCTACTTTTAGAATTAGCGGACAAGCGAAAACTTTCTTAGTGTCCCGAGTGATTTCTCCACCAGCAGTAACATAATCGGCGTCAGAGTAATGAGCGCCTTCGCCAGCGCCAGATTCTATTAAAACACGATGTCCGTTTGCAGTAATTGCATTAACGGCATCAGGAGTAAGGCATATTCTTTTTTCTTGGTATTGATTCTCTTTCGGAATACCAATGTACAATTCTCCTTTTTGACGCAAAACCTCTAGGGTTTCCTCTTGCGGAATTAATTGGTGCTTACTAAAAGGGGAAGTGGGTTGGTTCATATCTTAATAATGAGTTGTTCAAATCAATGACTCGAAACTCAAATGTACAATTTTTAAAGAAATGAATTTTCTGAACTTTTTTAAAGACATTGAGTAGTTAAGATTTTAACTGTAACCAACCTTGAATACGATTTTGAACATTCTTGAAAATATTCTCTAAGTTTCCTGTTGATAATTTTTCATTTATATCTTCTGATATGGTTGAAATATCATCTTGCTGATTTTCTTCACTTTTTTTCTTTATATCAAAATTATCTTTACTATCAAAACCTTTGGCTTTTAATTCTTCAAGTTCTGCATCAATAGCTTCTAAGTCTATGCCATGTACATGTTTGTCATATAATTTAACACGAATAAAATAAACAAACGGAATGGTTATCATGCAAATTGGTATCAGCCACCATATATTATCAGTATCGACTACATCATCTGAATCATAGAGTACTTCGAATAGTTGAAAAGCATACATAGCAATTGGTATAATGATAATGTGATACCACCAATCTCTTGAGGTTAAAAACCAAAAAATCATTAAGTAAAGAGGTACTATTTTGGTTGTTAAAAACCATACGTAAGTTTTGGCATCAGAAAAGCCATTACTTCCTAATGTGAAACCAAAAAAAGTTAAGTCACCATTAGAATTATAAGGTAAATATTCATAGCCCTTATATAAAAAAGGAGAAATTGCTATAAAGAAAACTAGAAGAGACTCTAGGAAAATCTTCTTTTTAGCTTTCTTTTTTTTGGTTTTCTTTATCATTTGCATTATAGTATTACTATATGCTAACGATGTAGTACGTTAAATATTATATATAAAAAAAAGAGCAATAAAATTGCTCTTTAATTTTTACTGAATATTTTAAATTAGATTCTCTTAGTAATCTTTTTCTTTTCAATTTGTAAATCTTGATTATCAATATCAATAATCGGTGCAGTCATTGCTAAAAGGAATACGCCTAAAGCGATTGAAGCTAAGAAAGTTTTTTTGTTTTTCATTTTCAAGGGATTTTTGGTTATACTAAATATTTAGTTCTCCTACAAACGTAAGAAAAAATATACAAATAAAATTCCCTTTATCGTCAAAATTGTGTCTTTTAACGGATTAATAAAGCGTTTTGTCGAATTGTTGGTTATTCATCGAATAAATGCAATATAAAACCACTCTTGACGATGCGTGATTTTAATTTCTATTAAAAACTATCACCTCAATGTCATTAGTACAAACTATGCGAGTGTTAGCTTTCTTGTTTCTTCATCCAAAATTTCAATTTTTATATTCTGAACGTCGTTAGGTAATAAACTTGGTATTTTTTCTGGCCATTCCATAAATATCCATCCACCGGAAGCTAAATAATCATCTAGCCCAATATCCATAGCTTCTTCCTCATTATCTAAACGATAAAAATCAAAATGATAACCAAGTAATTCACCAGATGCTAATGCATATTCATTAACAAGACCAAACGTAGGGCTACTAACATTATCACTACTACCTAACTCTTTTATAAGTGCTTTGATTAATGTCGTTTTTCCTGCCCCCATAGGGGCATAAAATGCTAAAGTCTTACTGCTTGATGATTTTATAATCTTCTTAGCTATATCATCTAATTCACTCTCAGTATAAATGAATTCCATATTTCTAAATCTATTTAGGTTCCAAAACTACAAAAGGTATTATCATTTCTTCTAACGAAACGCCGCCATGTTGGTAGGTATTTCTATAGTAGCTGACATAATGGTTGTAATTATTTGGGTAAGCAAAGAAAAAGTCATTTTTTGCAAAAATATAAGAACTGCTCATATTTATACTAGGCAAGTAAATAGATTTTGGATCTTTGGCGGCTAATACATCGTTCTTTTCATATGTTAGACTTCTACCTGTTTTATAACGAAGATTAGAACTTGTATCTCTATCGCCAACAACTTTAGAAGGTGATTTTACGTTTATAGTACCATGATCAGTGGTTATTATTAATTTCATACCCAATGACTGTGCTTGCTGAATAATCTCTAGCATAGGTGAGTTTTTAAACCAGCTTGTGGTTAAAGACCTATAGGATTTATCATTTGAAGCTAATTCTTTAATTACTTCCATTTCAGTTTTGGAATGTGAAAGCATATCAACGAAATTGTAAACGATTACCGTTAAGTCATTATCTTTTTGAGATTTGAAATTCTGACTTAGATGTTTTCCTTGTTTTAAGCTACTAATTTTATGGTATTCCCATTTTAAATCTAAGCCTAGTCTTTTTAGCTGTGCACCTAAAAACTTGTCTTCAAATAAATTTTTACCGCCTTCATCTGTATCGTTTTTCCACCATTCTGGAAATTTCTTCTCCATATCTAGCGGAGTTAGACCAGAGAATATTGCGTTACGTGCATATTGGGTAGCAGTTGGTAATATGCTGTAAAAGGAATCTTCCTTTTTCTTTTTATAGAATGAGTTTACAGTATCTTCAAAGGCGTACCACTGATCATAACGTAAGTTATCTACAACGATTAATAATGTTTTTGAATCTTTGATTTCTGGTGCTATCCATTCCTTAAATAGTGTATGAGACATTACAGGGGCGTCGGTATCTGTAAACCAATCTTCATAATTACGTTCTACAAACTTTCCGAATTGTTGATTTGCTTCCGTTTTTTGAGATTCTAGAATTTCAAACATTCCACTGTCTTCAATTTCTTCTAACTGCAATTCCCAATAAATTAATTTTTTATATAAATCTGCCCATTCTTGATATGAATTTACCATAGATAAGTCCATTGCAATCTTTCTAAATTCTTGCTGATAGTTACTAGTGGTCTTCTCAGAAACCAATCTTGAGTGGTCTAAATTCTTTTTTAAAGAAAGAAGAATCTGATTTGGATTTACTGGTTTTATAAGATAATCGGCAATTTTAGAACCGATAGCATCTTCCATTATAGATTCTTCTTCACTCTTTGTTATCATTACAACTGGTAAAGAATTATCAATTATTTTTATTTCTGAAAGTGTCTCTAAACCAGATATACCGGGCATATTCTCATCTAAAAAGACAATATCTACTCTGGTCTCGGCTAATTCTTCTAATGCTTCTTGTCCGCTTTGGCACGTGATAACACTATAGTTTTTAGATTCTAAAAAAATGATATGGGGTTTGAGCAAATCAATTTCATCATCTACCCACAGTATTTTTATCTTATTCATTGTAATATTATTTTACTGATAATCAATTTCTATCCTATTGCTTTTGTATAACTTTGAAATGTTAATTTTAGAAAAGACAATACAATATTGAAGACATCAAACAAACTGAAAATCTTTAATGACCCAATTTACGGTTTTATAAGAATACCTAGTACGCTCGTTTTTGACCTTATTGCAGATCCTTACTTTCAAAGGCTTCGTAGAATTTCTCAAATGGGGTTATCGTATTTAGTATATCCTGGAGCACATCATACTAGATTTCATCATGCATTAGGCTGTATGTATTTAATGCAGAAATCTATTCAAGTGCTACGTTTTAAAGGGGTTGAGATAACGCAAGGTGAAGAAGACGGACTGCTGATCGCTATTCTTTTGCACGATATTGGGCATGGTCCATTTTCCCATGCTATGGAACATAGTATTGTTGAAGGTGTAAGCCATGAGTTTATTTCGCTTCAATTTATGGAAGAACTCAATCAGCGATTTAACGGAAGTTTAACTGAAGCAATATCCATATTTACGGGAAATCATTCAAAAAAATTCTTAAATCAGTTGGTGTCAAGTCAGTTAGACATGGATAGATTAGACTATTTAAAAAGAGATAGTTTTTATACAGGCGTTGCCGAGGGTAATACAAATGCCGAAAGACTAATTACCATGCTAAATGTAGTCGATGGTAATTTGGTTATTGAAGAAAAGGGTATCTACTCTGTTGAAAAGTTTTTAATGGCTCGCCGATTTATGTATTGGCAAGTTTATTTGCATAAAACAGCTGTAGTAGCTGAGCGTGTGCTAATTAGTATATTGAAAAGAGCACGCTCTCTTATAGAAAAAGGGGAGTCCTTAAATTGTAGTGATGCATTAAAGTATTTCTTATCTAACCATATAAATATTAATAATTTTAATAGCGACATATTAGCAAAATTCGCAAAGCTAGATGATGTTGATATTCTCGCAGCCCTAAAAGAATGGCAGTTTTCAGATGATTTTGTGTTGTCATCACTTTGTGAAATGATTATTGATAGAAAGCTACTACATATTAAGGTTAAGAAAGAACCAGTGACAGAGAGTAAGTTTTTATCTCAATTTAATAAGGTGAAAACACACTATAATCTTACCGATGAAGAAACGTCTTATTTTGTCTTCAGAGGTGAGCTAAAAAATAAAGCCTACGACAGGCAACATCAGACTATCAACATTTTAAGAAAAAATGGAAAGATAACCGACGTTGCCAAATTATCTGATCACCTTAATTTAAATGCGCTTTCAAAAACGGTAACCAAATATTATATGTGTTATCCTAAAGAAGGGGTTTAACAATTTTTCTTACTTTTACGCTCATGAAATTTACAGCAGGTCAGATTGCAGGTATCTTAGAAGGAGAAGTGCATGGAAATCCAGAAATAGCCGTACATAAACTTGCTAAAATCGAGGAAGGCGAAGAAGGCTCCCTTACTTTTTTAGCTAATCCGAAATATACTTCATTCATTTACAAGACAAAGGCATCGGTAACGATAGTCAATAGGAGTTTTGTTCCAGAACAAGAACTATATACCACTTTAATAAAGGTTGAAGATGCCTATAAATCGTTTTCAAAGTTATTAGAATACTATAATCAAGTCAAAAACAATAAGGTAGGTATTGAAGAGCCGATTTTTAAATCGGATACTGCAACCTATGGTGCCGATGTTTACATTGGTGCTTTTGCTTATTTAGGAAATAATGTAACTTTAGGAGACAACGTAAAAGTATACCCTAACGTTTACATAGGTGATAATGTGAAAATTGGTAATAACGTTACATTATTTGCAGGAGCCAAAATATACTCGGAAACTATTATTGGTAATAATTGTGTTGTTAATAGTGGAGCGGTTCTAGGTGCTGACGGATTTGGATTCGCACCAAAAGAAGATGGTGAGTTTGTGAAAGTTCCACAGACCGGAAATGTTATTTTAGAAGATAATGTTGATATAGGTGCTGGTACTACAATTGATAGGGCTACTTTAGGTTCTACGATTTTAAGAAAAGGAGTGAAGCTAGATAATCAAATACAGATTGCACATAACGTTGAAATTGGCGAGCATACTGTTATTGCTGCACAAACTGGTATTGCGGGTTCTACAAAAATAGGCAAGCATTGTATGATAGGTGGGCAAGTAGGTATTGTGGGTCATATCATTATTGGTGACAGTGTAAAAATACAAGCACAATCGGGTATAGGAAGAAATGTAAAGAATAATGAAGTGCTACAAGGATCACCTGCATTAAATTATGGTGATTACAACAAATCATATGTTCATTTTAAGAATTTACCGAGAATAATAAGTAGAATCGACACCTTAGAAAAGAAAGATTGACGATGAGTACAACAAACAGTAAACAAAGAACAATTAGTAAAGAAGTAAGCCTAACGGGAGTTGGTTTACATACTGGAAGCAATGTTACCATTAAATTTTTACCTGCAGATGAAAACCACGGTTATGCATTTAAAAGGGTAGATCTAGAAGGAGAACCAATTATACCAGCTGATGCTAACCTAGTTATAAACACACAAAGAGGCACCAATTTAGAAAAGAATGGTGTAAAAATTCAAACCTCAGAGCACGTTTTGGCGGCTTTGGTGGGTCTTGAAATAGATAATGTACTAATTGAATTAAATGCTGCAGAGCCACCAATTATGGATGGTTCTTCTAAATTCTTTGTAGAAATTTTAGAGAATGCCGGTATTGTTGAGCAACAAGCTGAGCGCGAAGAATACATTGTTAAAGATGTTATTTCTTTTAAGGATGAAGAGACGGGTAGTGAAATAACAATTATACCATCAGATGAATATCAATTGATGACGATGGTAGATTTTGGTACTAAAGTTCTAGGGACCCAAAATGCTACATTAGAAAAACTTTCTGATTTTAAATCTGAAATTTCAAATGCACGTACTTTTAGCTTTTTACATGAGTTAGAAATGCTTTTGGAAAATGGACTAATTAAAGGTGGTGATCTAAACAATGCTATTGTTTATGTGGATAAGGAAATTTCTCAGGCCACGATGACGAAATTAGAGAAGGCTTTTGATAAAAAGAAACTTTCTGTAAAAGCTAATGGTATTTTAGATAATCTGACACTGCATCAACCTAACGAGGCGGCAAGACATAAATTATTAGATGTTATTGGTGATTTGGCACTAATCGGTACACGTATACGAGGTAAGATAATAGCTAACAAGCCTGGTCATTATGTAAACAATCAATTTGCGAAGAAACTTTCACAAATCATCAAATTAGAAAAACGAAATAAAGTACCTAAGTACGACTTAAGTTTACCTCCTTTAATGGATATCCATAAGATAATGGATATGTTACCTCACAGACCTCCTTTCTTATTAATAGATCGTATTATCGAGCTATCAGAAACGCATGTTGTGGGTATGAAAAATGTGACTATGAACGAGCCTTTCTTCGTTGGTCACTTTCCAGGAGCTCCTGTAATGCCAGGTGTACTTCAAGTAGAAGCGATGGCACAAACAGGTGGTATTTTAGTTTTAAGTACTGTACCAGATCCAGAAAATTATTTGACTTTATTTATGAAAATAGATAAGGTGAAGTTTAAAAGGCAAGTATTGCCAGGCGATACATTAATATTTCACTGTAGTTTAATTACACCAATTAGAAGAGGTATTTGTCACATGCAAGCTTATGCATACGCAAATGACAAATTAGTAAGTGAAGCTGAATTAATGGCGCAAATAGTTAAAAGAACATAGAATGAATCAACCTTTAGCCTATATACATCCGGGAGCTAAAATTGCAAAAAATGTGGTAGTTGAACCGTTTACAACTATTCATAATAACGTTATTATTGGCGATGGTACTTGGATCGGATCTAATGTGACCATCATGGAAGGCGCTCGTATTGGTAAGAATTGTAATATTTTTCCTGGTGCAGTAATATCTGCTTCTCCGCAAGATTTAAAATACGATGGTGAAGAGACTACCGTTGTAATCGGTGATAATACCACTATTAGAGAATGTGCCACCATACACAAAGGCACCTCTGACCGTATGAAAACTGTTATCGGTAAAAATTGTCTGATAATGGCATATTGCCATGTTGCCCATGATTGCTTAGTGGGCGATAATTGTATTTTTTCAAACAACTCTACTTTAGCGGGTCATGTTACTATTGGCGACAATGTAATATTGGCTGGTTTGGTTGCTGTACATCAATTTGTATCTGTTGGTCAACATGCTTTTGTAACAGGAGGTTCTTTGGTGAGAAAAGATGTTCCGCCTTATGTAAAAGCAGCAAGAGAGCCTTTATCCTATGTGGGGATCAATTCTGTAGGATTAAGGAGAAGAGGATTTGTATCTGATAAAATTAGAGAAATTCAGAATATTTACAGAATTCTATATCAAAAGAACTATAACAACACGCAAGCTGTGCAAATAATTGAAGCAGAAATGGAAGCAACTCCAGAACGCGACGAGATTTTGCAATTTATTCGTGATTCTCAACGTGGAATCATGAAAGGATATTTCAGCAATAATTAAATAGCACATTAAACTTAAAGTTAACAACATTAATAAATACTACGAATGGCGTCTACATCAGATATACGAAAAGGATTATGCATAAGATATAATAATGATATCTATAAGATTATTGAATTTTTACACGTAAAACCGGGTAAAGGTCCTGCCTTTGTACGTACAAAATTAAGAAGTGTTACTTCTGGTAAAGTATTAGATAATACTTTCTCTGCAGGTCATAAAATTGAAGATGTACGTGTTGAAACTCGTTCGTATCAATATTTGTATCCTGAAGGTGAAACATATCACTTCATGAATACTGATGATTATAACCAAATTACCTTGCAAGAGAGTTCTTTAGACGCTCCTGGTTTATTAAAAGAGGGTGAAATAGTGAAAATCATGTTCAATACGGAAGATAGTTTGCCTTTATCTGTAGAAATGCCTGCAAGTGTAGTTTTAGAGATAACATATACTGAACCTGGTGTTAAAGGGAATACAGCTACTAATGCTACAAAGCCTGCAACGGTTGAGACAGGTGCAGAGGTAAATGTTCCTTTATTCATTAATGAAGGTGATAAGGTAAAAATTGATACTTCTAACGGTTCTTATATGGAACGTGTTAAGGAATAATATAATACTAAAGATTTAAAACTGTCATTTGAAGTTTCCCACTACTTTTTCATTAAAACAGATTGCAGAAATTATATCTAGCGAATATGTTGGGCATGATGATTTTCCGGTTCTAGGTATGAATGAAATTCATGTAGTAGTAAACGGAGATATTGTTTTTGTAGATCATCCTAAATATTATGATAAAGCTTTGCAGTCTAATGCTAGTGTTATCTTAATTAATAAAAAGGTAGACTGCCCTGAAGGCAAAGCATTGTTAATTTCAGATGATCCTTTTAGAGATTTTAATAAATTAACAACATTTTTTCAACCCTTTGTACCAAGTAGTCAGACAATTGCTGCTACCGCGAAAATCGGAAAAGATACCGTTATTCAACCCAATACATTTATAGGTAATAATGTTGAGATAGGCGATAATTGCCTTATTCACACAAACGTTACTATTTATGATAATTGTATTGTAGGTAATAATGTTACCATACATGCTGGTAGTGTTTTAGGTGCTGATGCATTTTATTATAAAAAACGACCTGAAGGTTTTGATAAACTAATATCTGGCGGTAGAGTTGTTTTGAAAGATAATGTAGATATTGGAGCACTTTGTACAATTGATAAAGGTGTAACTGGTGATACTACCATTGGTTTTGGTACCAAACTAGATAATCAAGTTCATGTTGGTCATGATACAGTAATTGGTAAAAAGTGTTTAATTGCTTCTCAAACTGGTATTGCTGGTTGTGTTATTATAGAAGATGAAGTTACCATTTGGGGACAAGTTGGAACCAATAGCGGAATAACAATTGGTGCAAAAGCAGTAATAATGGGTCAAACCGGAGTTACAAAATCAGTGAAAGGTGGTAAGAGTTATTTCGGGACTCCTATCGAAGAATCACGTGAAAAGTTGAAACAATTGGCATATATCAAGAAGATTCCAGAAATAATTAAAAAAATGGATAAGAAATAAGGGTGTAAATGCTAGAAAAGTCATTAACAACTTATATTTTTGTTCTAATCAAAAAATAAAACTACAGTAGTATGAGCGTATTAGTAAATAAGGATTCAAAAATAATCGTACAAGGTTTCACTGGTAGTGAAGGTACTTTCCATGCCGGACAGATGATTGAGTACGGTACTAATATCGTAGGTGGTGTTACTCCCGGTAAAGGAGGACAAGAGCATTTAGGAAAACCTGTTTTCAACACGGTTTCTGAAGCTGTTGAGAAAGTAGGTGCAGATACTACTATCATATTTGTTCCACCAGCTTTTGCTGCAGATGCCATTATGGAAGCTGCAGAAGCAGGTATTAAAGTTATTATTACAATTACAGAAGGTATTCCTGTTGCCGATATGGTTAAGGTTGCCAACTACATTAAAAATAGAGATTGCCGTTTAATCGGCCCTAACTGTCCTGGTGTTATTACTCCGGGTGAAGCTAAAGTTGGTATTATGCCAGGTTTCGTTTTCAAAGAAGGTAATGTTGGAATCGTATCTAAGTCAGGTACATTAACCTATGAGGCGGCTGATCAAGTAGTACGTCAAGGTTTAGGTATTACAACTGCAATTGGTATTGGTGGTGATCCAATTATTGGAACAACTACTAAAGAAGCGGTTGAGCTTTTGATCAATGACCCAGCAACAAAATGTGTGGTTATGATCGGTGAAATTGGTGGTCAATTAGAAGCAGATGCTGCTCAGTGGTATAAAGCTAGTGGAAGTAAAAAGCCAGTTGTTGGTTTTATCGCTGGTGAAACTGCTCCTGCAGGTAGAACAATGGGGCATGCTGGCGCAATTGTTGGCGGTAGTGATGATACTGCACAGGCTAAAAAACGCATCATGAGAGAATGTGGAATTCACGTTGTAGATTCTCCTGCTGAAATTGGTTTGAAAGTAAAAGAAGTAATGGGTTAAGAACTCATATTTTTCATATAAAATCCCGTTTATAGCGGGATTTTTTTTAGCCTATAAATTAAACAAAAGGTATATTTGGTAAACTTCGGTTTTAAATAACGGACTTATGAAATTATTACAAGATAAAAACGTCATCATTACAGGAGCAAGTAGAGGAATTGGTATGGGTATTGCCAAGGTTTTTGCCGATAACGGTGCAAATGTTGCGTTTACTTATAGCTCTAGTGAAGCTCCAGCTTTAGAATTAGAGAAAGAATTGAAAGCAAAAGGTGTTAATGCCAAGGCTTATAAAAGTAATGCAGCTAGTTTTAAAGAAGCGGAAGAATTAGTAGCTAAGGTTTTAGAAGATTTTAGTGGAAGAATTGATGTTTTAATCAATAATGCAGGTATCACAAAAGATAACCTTCTTATGCGTATGTCAGAAGCTGATTTTGATGCCGTTATCGATATCAATTTAAAATCTGTTTTCAATATGACGAAAGCAGTTCAAAGAACTTTATTGAAGCAACGTAGTGGCTCTATCATCAATATGAGTAGTGTTGTTGGGGTAAAAGGTAACGCTGGTCAAACAAATTACGCGGCTTCCAAAGCTGGTATGATCGGCTTTACAAAATCTGTGGCTCTTGAATTAGGTTCTAGAAACATAAGATGTAACGCTATCGCACCAGGTTTCATCGAAACTGAAATGACTGATAAATTAGATGAGAAAACTGTTCAAGGTTGGAGAGATGGTATTCCTCTAAAACGTGGTGGTTCTACTGAAGATATAGCAAATGCTTGTCTTTTCTTTGCATCAGATTTGTCTGGTTACGTTACTGGTCAAGTATTGAATGTTGATGGTGGTATGCTAACCTAAATCAAAAAACAAACTCTGGAGGAACGCTATTTTTTTGATTCCTTTTTAAGAACAACTTTAGTTAATACATGGAAAGCATAACGGTATTGTATATTATTCTTGCTGCAATTGTAGCATTGGGTATCGTTGTTTTTCAATACATATATAAGCAGAAGGCTAAAAGTAAAATTAATTTGCTTTTAGCCTTTTTGCGTTTTACAGGTATATTCGGGTTGTTGCTTTTACTAATCAATCCGCAGTTCTCACAAAAATTATACACCTTAGAGAAGCCTAATTTGGTAATATTGGCTGATAATTCTACATCTATAGAAGAAAGTGCAGCGGAACTAAATGAAATACTATCTGAAATTAAGTCATCAGAAGATATAGCAGATAGATTTAAAGTTGCCGATTATAGGTTTGGGACTGACCTACATATTTTTGATAGTCTTTCTTTTCAAGAAAAAAACACGAATATCTATAAGTCGCTATCGGCATTGGAAGATGTATATGCACGTGAACAGACGGTTACTATTCTATTATCTGATGGAAATCAAACTATTGGGCAAGATTATAGCTATTTTAAATCTGATGAAAATAATAGTATCTACACGGTAGTTTTAGGTGACACTACTAAGTACAAAGACATTTCGGTCGGTTCAATTCAAACTAATAAATACGCTTTTTTAAAGAATAGATTTCCGTTTGAAACCTTTGTTTCATATCAAGGGAGTAGTGCTGTGTCGGCGACTGTATCTATTAAAATGAATTCAAAAGTTATTCATAAGGAGATTGTAAAATTAAATTCTCAGAATAATTACAAACCCATTTCTATTGAGGTTGAGGCGAATTCAGTGGGAATTAAAAATTTGGTCGTTGAAGTTTCTCAGTTGCCAGAAGAACGAAATATAAAAAATAACCGCAGAACTACAAGTATCGAAGTAATCGATGAGAAAACTAAGATTGCTTTAATTTCAGATATTCTGCACCCAGATTTGGGGGCTCTTAAAAAAGCTATTGAAAGTAATGAGCAACGAGAAGTTTCAATTTTAAATTCTAATGTAGCAAATACTATTTTAGAGGATATTGACTTGTTTATATTTTATCAGCCTACAGCTAGATTCAAGAATTCTTTTGAATACGCCAAAAGTAAAAATGCAAATAGCTTTATCATAACCGGTACTCAAACAGATTACTCATTTTTGAATAACGCCGATGTCCCTTTTGAAATTGAGAATGGTTATCCGCAGCAAGAAGTGTTCGGTTTATTAAATAATGCTTTTACAAAGTATGATATTTCAAAATTTGATGTAACTGATTTTCCACCTTTAATAAGTGATGCTGGTCCTATTCTTATTACTTCCCCATTTGAAGCTTTATTGGGCACTCAAATAAAAGGATTGAATATTCAGCAACCTTTGTTGTCGGTAATGGAGAAAAATACTCAGAAAAGCGCTTTGTTAATGGGAGAGAACCTATGGAAATGGAGAGTGCAGACGTTCAGAAATACAAATGAATTTGTCAATTTCGATGAGTTTATTGGTAATCTAATTCGGTATCTAACTAGCTCAAAGAACAAATCTAGACTAAATGTTGAATATGAAAAGGTATACGAGGGTAGTAGCAATACGGTGATAACGGCGACGTATTTCGATGAAGCGTTTTTATTCGACCCAAACGCAAAAGTGAAAATTAAAGTAACGAACACAGAATATAACAAGGTTCAAACGAATCCAATGGTTTTAAAGAATGGATATTTCGAAGCAGACTTATCTAATTTATTGGCTGGTTCTTATGAATTTATTGTTTCGGTAGAAAATGAATCTAAATCAGAATCGGGAAGTTTTATTATTTCGGAATTTGATATGGAAAATCAGTTTGTATCAAGTGATAATGTGAAAATGGAAAAATTAGCTATAAACTCTGGTGGAAAACAGTTTTATCCTTCTCAAATAGAACAGTTACTGCAGGATTTGAAAGAAAGTGATGCTTATGTGCCTACCGAGAAAAGCACTGAAAATATCGTATCTTTGATTGATTTCAGAATGCTTTTGGCAATTATAGTTTTTGCCTTTGCAGCAGAATGGTTTATCAGAAAATATAACGGATTAATTTAAATAGACATTAATGGATAAGTTACCTAAGATTGCGTTACCCGCAATATTTATTTTTATTGTAGTAATTATTGCAATTTCAAAATCAACAGTTACAATAGACTCTGGTCAAGCAGGTGTTTTGTACAAAACTTTTGGCGGGGGTGTAGTGACTGATCAGCCTCCAATGGGCGAAGGATTTCATCTTGTAGCACCATGGAATAGGGTGACAGTGTATGAAGTAAGACAACAAGAAGTTCTTGAAAGTATGAATGTATTATCAAGTAATGGTTTGGATATTAAATTGGAAGCTTCTGCTTGGTTTGAACCTATTCGTAATGATTTAGGGAAATTACATCAAGAGAAGGGTACAGAATATATACAACGTGTATTATTGCCAACCATACGATCTGCTGCACGTTCAGTAGTTGGGCGTTATACACCAGAACAATTGTATTCTAGCAAAAGAGATGCTATTCAACAAGAAATTTTTGATGAGACTCAAAAAATAGTATCTGGTCAGTACATTCAATTAAATGAAATATTGGTTAGGGATGTAACGTTACCGCCAACTATTAAAGATGCAATTGAAAGAAAATTAAAGCAGGAACAAGAGTCTTTAGAATATGAGTTTAGACTGGTTACTGCTAAGAAAGAGGCAGAAAAAGTAACTATTGAAGCGCAAGGTAAAGCAGATGCTAACCGTATTTTGAGTGCTTCATTGAATGACCAAATTTTGAAAGATAAGGGTATAGATGCTACATTAAAATTAGCGGAATCACCAAATTCAAAAGTGGTTATCGTTGGTGGTAGCGATGGTCTTCCTTTAATTTTAGGGAATAACTAAAACACGTTGTTAATTATTTTTGTTTCATTTTAAACTTTTGTTTTGTGAAATGAAAAATACCTTTTACTTTTACAGTATCATGAAAAACAGAACTACACATCATCATTTCCATATTCACGCTTAGGCGAGGTAGGAATGTATTGTAGTAGAACAACATATTTTAAAACCCGTTTGAGCAATCAAACGGGTTTTGTATTTAAATCTCTTTTGGTTGCCAAGCATTAAATTAAGAAAATGACTAAAATTAGAATTGCTATTCAGAAATCGGGAAGACTTAATGAGGAATCCCTTCAAATTTTAAAAGACTGCGGTATTTCCATAGATAATGGTAAGGATCAGTTAAAGGCTTCTTCAAGAAATTTTCCAATGGAAGTTTTCTATTTAAGAAATGGAGACATCCCTCAATATTTAAGAGACGGAGTGGTAGATATTGCTATCATTGGTGAAAACGTATTGATTGAAAAAGGAGAAGATATTTCAGTTGCCGAGAAATTAGGCTTTTCAAAATGTAAAGTATCCTTAGCGGTGCCAAAGTCTGTTAAGTATAATTCGGTAAAGGATTTTGAAGGCAAACGTATTGCAACATCCTACCCAAATACAGTATTAAACTATTTGAAAGAAAAAGGTGTAAAAGCCGATTTACATATTATTAGTGGTTCTGTGGAAATTGCACCTAATATTGGGCTCGCCGATGCTATTTGTGATATCGTTTCTAGTGGGAGTACATTGTTCAAAAACAACTTGAAAGAGGTTGAAGTAATGTTGAAAAGTGAAGCTGTTTTGGCAGTATCACCAAAGATAAATGAAGAGAGAAAAGAACTTCTTGAAAAGCTACAGTTTAGAATTCAGTCTGTTTTAAGAGCTAGAGGTTCTAAGTATGTGTTGCTTAATGCACCAAACGATAAATTAGACGGAATTCTAAAACTTTTACCAGGTATGAGAAGTCCTACAGTATTGCCATTGGCAGATGAAGGTTGGAGCTCGGTACACACTGTAATCAATAAAGATAAATTCTGGGAAGTAATTGATGAATTGAAGAAAGCCGGAGCAGAAGGCATTCTTGTTTGCCCAATTGAGAAAATGGTATTGTAATTAAGCTTTTAGCTATTAGCCTTTCGCTATTAGCTATTGTAAATGATTATTTTTTGCCTAGAGCAAACAGCTTAAGGCTAATAGCTAGTTAAAGAAATGAACAAAATATATAATCCTAAAAGGCAAGATTGGAAAGACGTTCTTATGCGCCCCACCCAAACTGTTGCCGATATTGAAGGATTGGTCAATACTATTTTTGAGGAAGTTAAGCTTGGTGGCGATACTATCTTAAAAAAGTATACCAATCAATTTGACAAGGTTAACTTGGATAATCTTTTAGTTTCAGAAGATGAAATTAAGGAAGCCAAAGAATTGGTTTCAGAAGATTTGAAAGCTGCTATTCAATTAGCGAAATCAAATATAGAAGTATTTCATATCGCTCAGAAAACGGGTCGTGTTGAAGTGGAAACGACTACTGGTGTATCTTGCTGGCAAGAAAAAAGACCAATCCAAAAAGTGGGATTGTATATTCCTGGGGGAACGGCTCCTTTGTTTTCTACTATTTTAATGTTAGCAGTACCTGCAGCTATTGCCGGTTGTAATGAAATTGTACTTTGTTCTCCACCTGATAAAGAAGGGAAACTAAATCCTGCTATTTTGTATACGGCGGATTTATGCGGAGTAACAAAAATTGTAAAAGTAGGGGGAATTCAGGCAATCGCTGGGATGACTTTTGGTACAGAAACCATACCGCAAGTGTATAAAGTTTTTGGACCAGGAAATCAATATGTAACCGTAGCAAAACAAATTGCAACAAAACATGGCGTTGCAATTGATATGCCAGCAGGACCGTCAGAATTATTGGTTGTTGCTGATGATTCTGCAAATGCTGCTTTCGTAGCATCAGATTTATTAAGTCAGGCAGAACATGGTGTTGATAGTCAAGTAATTTTGGTTTCTACGTCTAAAGAAATGATTGATTCGGTGGAGAAGGAAGTAGCTCTACAATTAGAAGATTTACCACGTAAAGAAATCGCAAGGCATGCAATTGCAAATAGTAAATTGATTTACGTTGATAATGATCAAGATGCTATTGATTTGATAAATGAATACGGACCAGAGCATTACATCGTTTGTGTAGAAAATGAAGATTTTTATATAGACAATACACAGAATGCAGGTTCTGTTTTTATTGGTAATTATACTCCTGAGAGTGCTGGTGATTATGCCTCTGGCACAAATCATACCTTACCAACAAATGGATATGCTAAGCAGTATAGTGGTGTAAACCTTGATAGTTTTATGAAGAGTATGACTTTTCAGAAAATTACAAAAGAGGGTATTCAAACAATTGGTAGTGCTATTGAACTGATGGCAGAAGCAGAAGGGTTAGAAGCTCATAAAAATGCAGTTACTTTAAGATTAAATAGTTTAAAATAATGTCATTTTGGCTACGCTCAATGACCAACACCATATTGAACTAATGAGTTTCAATTTAGATAACATAATACGAGAAAATGTAAAGGGCTTGAGTCCTTATTCTTCGGCACGTGACGAATATGTTTCCGATGGTTCTACCATGGTTTTCTTAGATGCGAATGAGAATCCGTTTGAAAACGGAGTCAATCGGTATCCTGATCCTCAACAAAGAGGCTTAAAAGCAATATTGGCAGAACAAAAAGGAATAAAGGAAGAAAATATTCTTTTAGGTAATGGTAGCGATGAAGTTTTAGATTTGTTGTTTAGAGCTTTCTGTGAACCTAAACAAGATAATGTCATTACTCTGCCACCAACATACGGAATGTACAAGGTGCTTTCAGGTATCAATCTAGTAGAAAATAGAGAAGTCTTATTAACTGATGATTTTCAGCCTAATGTTTCTGAAATTAAAAAGGCTATTGATGAACATACTAAACTGTTATTCATTTGTTCTCCTAACAATCCCACAGGAAATAGTTTTTCAACAAATAGTATTGAGGAACTTTTAAATTCTTTTAACGGACTTGTAGTTATCGATGAAGCATATATAGATTTTTCATCCGAAGAAAGCTGGACATCAAAGCTTAATGATTATCCGAATCTAATTATAACTCAAACATTATCAAAGGCGTATGGTATGGCAGGTATTAGATTGGGTATTTGCATTGCATCTGCAGAAATTATTGCTGTAGTAAACAAAATTAAACCGCCGTATAACGTAAATCAATTAACACAAGAGAAAGCAACTACTCGTGTGTTAGATATAAATTCAGTTAAGAATGAGGTTAATGAGATTTTAGCTGAAAGGGCAAAATTAGAGGAGGCTTTAACAACAGTTTCATTTGTTGAAAAAATTTACCCTACCAATGCAAACTTTATTTTGGCAAAGGTAGATGATGCTACGCTTAGATATAATCAATTATTAGCTAAAGGGGTTGTTGTTAGAAATCGTACCACACAACCGTTATGTGAGAATACCCTACGTTTTACTGTAGGTAGTGCTGTAGAGAATAAAACACTTGCTGAGGCGTTAAAAATGATATAACCTTTAAACCAAAACCAATGAAAAGCAAGTTCATTTATTTTATTGCCTTATTAATAACAGTTTGTGTAGCTCATGCTCAAGATATTGAAAGACTAGAATTTATAGCTGACAGTCTCAATTTAAGTGATGAAGAAACGGAAGATCTTATAAGTTTTAAACTGTATTCAGATAGTCTAGAAAACACCTTTACCTATATTTATGATAGGTCTATGCTTAATGGTGATGTTGCGAAAATTATGGTACCAGAAGGCTATAAATTTTTAGATAGTGAACAAGCACAACGAGTGCTTTCAGATATTTGGGGAAACCCAAGAGATGAGTCCGTTATGGGTCTTTTATTGAAAGAAGATGAATCTCCGGTAGAGACAACTTACGCCATTGAAATATCGTATTCAGAAGATGGATATATTGAAGATGATGATGCACAAGACATGGATTATGATGACTTGCTAAGTGAAATGCAAGATGATGTCAAAGAAGCAAATCCACAAAGAACTAGTATGGGATACCCAACTGTAGATTTAATAGGCTGGGCAACAAAACCTTATTATGATTCAGAAAATAAAAAATTATACTGGGCTAAAGAGCTGCTTTTTGAAGAGGAAGAAACCAGTACTTTAAATTATAATATTAGAGTTTTAGGTCGTAAGGGCTATATGAATTTAAATGTTATTGGTGACATAGATACTTTAGAAGATGTTGAGAATAACTTAGATCCAATTTTAGGTAGTGTATCATTTAATACAGGGTATAAGTATTCTGAATTTAACCCTGATTTTGATGATGTAGCAGCTTATGGAATTGGTGGTTTAATAGCAGGTAAAATTTTGGCTAAAGCTGGATTCTTTGCCTTAATACTTAAATTTTGGAAGTTCATAGCAATAGGCGGAGTAGCATTATTTGCAGGAGCAAAGAAATTCTTTTTTGGGTCTAAAGAACAGACTGCCATTGAAGTACGTAAAGACGACTCTGATATTTCTTAGAGAACAATATTATATGTAAAAAAGTATGAAAAAAAGAGTACTATTTATAGACCGTGACGGAACTATAATTAAAGAAACGGTAGATGAGCAGATAGATGCTTTTGAGAAAATGATTTTCTATCCTAAGTCTTTCACTTTCCTTGGTAAAATTGCCAAAGAGCTAGATTATGAGTTGGTTATGATTACTAATCAAGATGGGTTGGGTACTGATGTATTTCCAGAAGATACCTTTTGGCCTGTACATAATTTCATATTAAAGTCTTTTGTTAATGAAGGTGTTGTTTTTGACAAAGTGTTCTTAGATCGAACTTTTCCGCATGAGAATGCAGCAACTAGAAAACCTGGTACCGGCTTATTAACCGAGTATTTTTCTGATGAATATGATTTAGAAAATTCTTATGTAATAGGTGATCGATTAACAGATATGGAATTGGCTAAGAACTTAGGTTCTAAAGGTATTTTCATTAATGATGAGACTAATTTGGGTACAGGTGAGATTACTGTAAAACGGGATGAATTAGATAGTCACATCGCGATTGAAAGTAATGATTGGGAGAAGATTTATGAGTTCTTAAAATTGAATGACAGAACTGCTGAAATTCATAGAAAAACCAATGAAACCGATATTGCCATCAAATTAAATTTAGATGGTACCGGTAAGAGTGATATTAAAACTGGGTTGGCTTTCTTTGACCATATGTTAGACCAATTGGCGCGTCATGGGCAAATGGATTTAATGATAAAGGTTAATGGTGATTTGGAAGTTGATGAACACCATACAATAGAGGATACAGGTATTGCTCTTGGTGAGGTATTTCATATGGCTTTAGGAAATAAACTAGGTATTGAACGATACGGTTTCTGTTTACCAATGGATGATTGTTTAGCGCAATCTGCCATTGATTTCGGAGGCAGAAATTGGCTAGTATGGGATGCAGACTTTAATCGTGAAATGGTAGGGGATATGCCAACTGAAATGTTTTATCATTTCTTTAAATCATTCACTGATGGCGCCAAAGCAAATTTGAACATAAAAGCAGAAGGCACCAATGAACATCATAAGATTGAAGCTATTTTTAAGGCTTTTGCAAAGAGCATAAAAATGTCTGTTAAAAGAGACGTTGAAAAAATGGTGTTGCCAAGTACGAAAGGAGTTCTTTAAATAGTACAAAGTATTGAGTACAAAGTATTAAGTCTTTATGATATTTACTTTGTACTTCATACTAACTACTTAATACTAGTTTTAATGAAAATTGTAATTATAAATTACGGAGCAGGAAATATACAAAGCATCAAATTTGCCATAAAACGCCTGGGCTACGAGGCTATTTTAAGTAATGTTGTAACTGAAATACAACATGCTGATAAAGTTATATTCCCAGGAGTTGGTGAGGCGAGTAGCGCAATGCACAAACTTCGTGATAGCGGTTTAGACAAACTAATTCCGACATTAACGCAACCTGTTTTAGGTATTTGCCTGGGTATGCAGTTAATGTGTCATTCGTCTGAGGAAGGTAATACTACTGGACTAGGAATTTTTGATGTTGATGTTGTAAAGTTTGATAGCACAGTAAAGGTTCCACAGATCGGATGGAATCAGATTACCAATCTTAAATCTGAATTATTTAATAGTATTGAAGAAAAAGAGCATATTTATTTAGTGCATAGTTTTTATGCACCATTGTGTGATGAAACTATCGCAGAATGTTCTTATGGAGTTGATTATAGTGCAGCTTTACAAAAAGATAATTTCTATGGTACTCAATTTCACCCTGAAAAGAGTAGTGATGTTGGGCAGCGAATTCTAGAGAATTTTTTAAAAATGTAATGGAGCAAAATTATTTTATTTCAACTGATAAAAACCTTTTGAACGTAGATGCAATTCAACAGTTTATTGCTAATTCATATTGGGGTGATAATAGAACATTAGAAGAAGTAAAAATAACGATTGAAAACTCTTACTGTTTTGGAATATATACACTTAAAAATGAACAAATTGGCTTTGCTAGGGTAGTTACCGATTATATTTACTTTGGATATTTCATGGATGTGATTATTCTAGATAAATTTCAAGGTCAAGGTTATGGTAAGATTTTGGTGAAAGAGATATTAGAAGATGCTACCATTAAAAAGCTAAAAACATTAGCATTAAAAACTAAGGATGCCCATTTGTTATATGAGCGTTTCGGATTTAATAAAATAGGAGATTCACCATTGTGGATGTCTGTTGATAAACAAATTTTAGATTAAAGAATGAGAATTATTCCTGCTATAGATATCATTGATGGTAAATGTGTTCGTCTTTCAAAAGGTGATTACGATACTAAGAAGATATATAATGAAAACCCTTTAGAAGTAGCCAAAGAATTTGAGGCACACGGTATTAAGCATCTACATTTGGTGGATTTAGATGGTGCAAAATCAAAGCATATTGTAAATCATAAAGTACTGGAGCAAATTGCTTCACAAACGAATTTGAATATTGATTTTGGAGGCGGATTAAAAACTGATGATGATTTACGTATTGCTTTTGAAAGTGGAGCAAAACAAATTACAGGTGGTAGTATCGCTGTAAAAGATTCAGATACTTTTATTGGATGGATTGAAAAGCATGGTGCGGATAAAATTATTCTTGGCGCAGATGCTATGGATGAAAAAGTAGCAGTTTCTGGTTGGTTAGAAGAGTCAAAGGAAGAATTAATTCCGTTTATACAATCGTATCAACAAAAAGGAATTCAATATGTAATTTGTACAGATATCAGTAAAGACGGTATGTTAGAAGGTCCGTCGTTTGAATTATACAAACGTATTTTAGAGCAGACCAATGATTTAAAGCTAATTGCTTCCGGAGGTATTTCTACTTTTGATGAGCTGCCTAAATTAGACGAAATGGGTTGTGAAGGTACAATCATAGGCAAAGCTATTTATGAAAATAGAATTAGTCTTAAACAACTAGAATCTTATATTTTAAGCAATGGATAAGGAAGAACGCTTAGTGGAAGAAATTGTTGAAAATGCGATGTATCGCATGGATGAAAGTACGCGTATGATCAAAAAAAGTTTTGCTGAAATATCGGAAGAAGAAATTTGGCAGAAGCCTAATCCTTCTTTGAACAGTATGGCGAATCTCATTTTACACCTGTGTGGTAATATGACACAATATGTGATTTCTTCCATAGGCGAAATCGATGATAATAGAAATAGAGATGCCGAGTTTTCTGTTGGCTCAGGACTAACGAAAGCGGAGTTATTACATAAATTAGAAGATACGGTAGACTCCGTTAAACGTGTTATTTTTGATTCAACAGTAGATAAGTTGATAAAAGTAAGATCAGTACAAGGAATGTCCTTTTCGGGAGTTGGAGCAATTATGCATGCTGTAGAACACTATTCTTATCATACTGGTCAGATTGCTTTTTATGTAAAACTCATAAAGGAAAAAGACTTGGGGTTTTATGATGGAGTCGATCTGAATATTAAAAATGAGTAAAATTTATCAAGTACAAAGTATTAAGTAAAAAGTGCAGCTTGATATTATGTGCGATATTTATTGAATACTTAGTACTATTTAGGTAGTACTTAATACTAGAAAAAATATGCTTGCTAAGAGAATAATACCTTGTTTAGATATCAAAGATGGTAGAACTGTAAAAGGTGTCAATTTTGTTGACTTACGTGATGCAGGGGATCCTGTTGAGCTGGCTGAGATTTATAGTCGCGAAGGTGCCGATGAATTAGTGTTCTTAGATATATCAGCTACAGAACAGAAAAGAAAAACATTAGCAGATTTAGTATACCGGGTTGCGGAAAAAGTAAATATTCCTTTTACGGTTGGTGGCGGAATCTCATCTGTTGAAGATGTTGATGTTTTGCTGCATAACGGAGCAGATAAGGTTTCCATTAATTCATCTGCTGTGAAGAACCCACAGTTGATTAATGATTTGGTTGCCAAATTTGGATCGCAGTGTATTGTTGTTGCAATAGACGCTAAACAGATTGATGGAGAGTGGATTGTTCATTTGGTTGGAGGAAAAGTACCTACCGAACGTAAATTGTTCGAGTGGGCAAAAGAAGTGGAAGAACGCGGAGCAGGAGAAATTCTATTTACCTCAATGGATAATGATGGTACTAAAGACGGATTCGCAAATCAAGCATTGGCGAAATTGTCTACGGAGTTAAATATTCCGATAATTGCCTCGGGTGGTGCTGGTAACAAACAGCATTTTACTGATACCTTTGTTGAGGGTAAAGCAGATGCAGCTTTGGCGGCAAGTGTTTTTCACTTTAAAGAAATTGGTATTCAAGAATTGAAAACTGAGTTAAAAGAAAATGGTATTCCTGTTCGAATATAGTTTACAGTTTTGACAAACGAAATTTGACTTCGACTAGGCTTAGTGACCAAATTAGAATTATTAAACTAGGTATTATCCTAAGCGCAGTTGAAGGTTTGGGACCACGATAAGTATATTGCCTTTTAAGAAAATGATCAATAGAATTGAAATTGAATAAAGAGAATATGGAATTTAATACACCCAATTGGGAGAAAATGAGTGACGGACTAGTGCCTGCAATTATACAAGACGCACGTACGAAGAATGTATTGATGCTTGGCTATATGAATGCCGAAGCTTTAAAGAATACTACTGATAGTGGTAAGGTTACATTTTTTAGTCGTTCTAAGCAGCGTTTATGGACTAAAGGTGAAGAAAGTGGAAATTTTTTGAATTTAGTTTCCATTAAAAATGACTGTGACGATGATTCTCTTTTAATAACTGTTAACCCTGTAGGTCCTACATGCCATACTGGTACAGATACATGTTGGAAAGAAGAAAACAATTCACAATTCGGGTTCTTTTCTGAGTTAGAAGATACTATTAAAGAAAGAAGAACTACTGCTGATGATAGCAAATCTTATGTAGCTTCATTATTTAAAAAAGGAATCAATAAAATTGCCCAAAAAGTAGGGGAGGAAGCCGTTGAAACTGTTATTGAAGCAATGGATGATAATGATGAGCTATTTCTTTATGAAAGTGGCGATTTACTGTTTCACTATTTAATGCTGTTACAGGCAAAAGGCTTTACGCTTAAAGATATTGAAACTGAATTAATGAAAAGAAAGAAGTAGATGTTATAAGTTCAAATGATACGTTAACTGCTTTTCATGCAGTTTATCATTCTGCAGTAAACGTATCATTGTCCTTGTCTTCTATCCAGTTGTATTCTATTTCCCAAGCTACATTTCTAGCAAAATCTAAACCGTGTCGGTCGGCTAAAAATCCTAAAGCCATATCCATACCTGCACTTACACCTGAAGAAGTATAATAATTTTCGTCTACCTTCCAACGAGCTTCTTTATCCCATTGTACCTCTGGTCCGTTGGTAATGACCCATGCAAACGCACGTTTGTTTGAAGTAGCCTGCCTTTTGTCTAAAAGTCCTGTTTTTGCTAAGAGCGCACTTCCTGTACATACGGTCATTACAAATGTGCTAGTTAGGCTTATATCTTTAATAGAAGTTATTAGCTTATCGTTATTTACTTCTACTCTTGTTCCTAAACCACCAGGAATCAAAAAGGCAAATGGCTTCTTATTGATATCTGCTAGTTTTTCTGTCATGATTGGGACTTGATGTCTATTGGTCACAATACCACCTTCTAATGAATAGAATTTTAAAGTATATAAGTCGGTTAATCGTCCAAATATTTCAGCAGGTCCAAATACATCAAGGGTTTCATAATTGTCGAAAAGCAAGAATGCAATTTCTTCTTTTTCAGTTGAACTCATTTGGCTGGAATTTTCTTGGGCAGTTACACTTGAACTGAGAATTAATACAACTAATATAGATTTTATAAGCTTAGTAAACATCTGCATAACTGTTAATTAAATAATTACCTAAAAGAAAATTTCATTCTAGAATAAGATAATTATTAAATGAATCTATGAGATTACTTGCTGGTATTGTTTATAACTAGTATTATTATCAATACCATAATAAACCGGAAGGAATTTTCAGAAATAAGCTATTAAAATATCCGTTCCATGATTTCATAATCTACATCACCTTTTATAAAAATAGTGTTAGTAGCTACCAAACCAAACTTCCTATAAAATTCAGATTTGTTTCTTCTGGCATTACACCAAATTCTTTTTAAAGATTGCTTATCGGCAATTTGCATAATTTCATTTAGAAGTATACTGCCATATCCTTTGCCTTGGTAATTTTCCAATGTAGCAAATTTTCTAAATTGAGCCTCTCCGTCATTAATAAATAAAGAGATTACCGAAATTAATTTTTTATCTATAAAGAGTCCGAAATGTAGACCTTCATTGTCATTATTTAACTTTACGTAATCTAAAGGTTTAGTTGGCCACATTACCTGATGTCTAATGGGTAATGTTTCATCGGCTGTTATCTCAATTATTTTTGTGGTCATAAATAGTATAGTTGACCCCAAATGTAGGTAGCTTTTATAGTTTATTCAAGTACTAAAGAATCTTGAACGTTTGCAACAGATACCCATGTAAATTTTATAGGTGACCATTCTTCTTTTGGGTTGGACCTAACAGAAGTTTTCTTCTTTATAAAAACTTTATTATCCTCTGTAAAGACATGTTGCGTGTCTATAACTTCTTGAGAATAAACTTTATTGGATTTCTTTTTTCTCATTATTGTACGTTTTTCTTATAACGGTTTCTGCCCATATTAAATATGCCTACTTTAATTCCTATGCCAGCGGTAAAACCGTTAATACGTGTAATACGCGTAGGAGGTAGGTCTATTTTACTTGAGAAGCGATATTTTACACCAGCTTCTATTTGTAGATATCTTGATATGTTAAATAGTGCGTTAACGCCAGGTTCTGCAACGAATACGGCATCAAAATCATCTTCAGTAAGTTCTTCTTCAAAATCATCATCATGCCTAAATTTATTGTCTACATAACCTACGGCTCCAGCACCTAATAAAAGAGGGAAACTTAAATTGACGCGATTTTTACTAAATAAAATAGGCTCTAAATGCAAGCCACCATAAACGGCAATTAAATCTTCATACCTAGATAAGCTATTATTGTATATATCTTGTTCGGAGTAAAGAAAATTACTGGCAAATCCGACTTCAAATTGCTGATTGGCTACGTATGCTATTTTTAGTCCGCCCATATATGCGTTTTCGCCATCTATTTCTCCCACACCCATGTTTATACCTACGTAAACACCATGTACAACATTATTACGGTCGTTAAATTCTAGGTATTCATTAGTTTCTTCTTGTCCGAAGCTATCCAAACAGGATACAAGTGATAATAGGAGAAGAGTTAATTTTAGTGGTTTCATTACTGTTCGATTTTTGATTGATTACCTAATAGACAACCTAACTAACAAATAGTTGCACCAAAAACCTATATTTTTTAAATAAAACCCAAAATTTCGTTATTTGTTGTGTTGGACTATTCTAATTACTTATGAATTAGCAATTTGAAGCATCATTTGCACCCCAAGAATCTAAACTTAGCAGAATGCTTTTAAGAGATTTTCCACGTTCGCTTAAAGCATATTCTACCTTTGGTGGTACAACGGGAAACACTTCTCTAATCACCAATCCGTCTTTTTCTAATTCTCTTACGGTTTGGGTGAACATTTTATTTGAAATACCTGGCACTTTCTTTTGAAGAATTCCTGAGCGTAGTGGTCCTTCTAGAAGGTGAAAGAGAACTATTGGTTTCCATTTGGTGCCAATTAAATTCATTGTATAGTCTAAAGGGCAATATTTTTTTAAACTCATATAGAATTAAATAACTGATAATTAGCAATTAACCCTTTTTGGTAACTATGGTACTTTTAGGTAAGTTATTGCTAATAAGGCAAATATATGTTTATTTTACAGTAAAATTAGAACTATGAACAAGAATAATAAATATCCAAAATCATTTTCACATATAGGTATTACAGTTCCTAATCTAGAAAAAGCAGTAGAATTCTACGCTGAAGTAATGGGATGGTATGTGATAATGAAACCATCTAAAATTAAGAAGGAAAAAGAAACTGCCATAGGGCAAATGTGTATCGATGTTTTTGGTGATGACTGGGAAGAATTTGAAATTGCCCACATGTCTACTTCCGATGGTATTGGTGTAGAGTTGTTCTGTTTTCCGCATGGCATAAAAGAAGCTCCAGAATTTAATCCGTTTAATACGGGATTATTTCACTTTTGTATCCAGGATCCTAATATTGAAGAATTGGTTGCTAAAATTGTATCACATGGTGGTAAGCAACGTATGCCAATTCGTTCTTACTACCCAAACGAGAAACCCTATAAAATGTGTTATGTAGAAGATCCCTTCGGAATCGTTTTTGAAGTCTATACTCACAGTTATGAATTAACGTATTCTTCTGGTGCTTATACAGAATAGTTTGTGTAAAAATTAAAAAGCGATTGATTATTAATTTGTAATCAATCGCTTTAATAGTATAGTTTTAAAGATCTATATTATTTCTTATCCATATCAAGGTAATATTCCTGTAAAGTATAAAAAGCTTTCTTTTTCATCCCTTGCTCTGAAATAAGTCCTTTTCTGTTGAAATCATCTTGAATTCTACGTAATGGTCGTCTAGATGAACGAAAGTCCATCAAAATCCAAGGAGAAAGACCTGCCATAAATTCTATATTTTCCATCATTTCAATGTTAGATTTAAAAAGAGCGTCTTGGTATTCTTCTGTCCATCTTTCATTCTTATCGCCATGTTTACCATATAAAGCTCCGCCACCGATTTCACTCATAATCATTGGTTTATTATATGCACTTGCCCATTTAATACTGCTGCATGAATCTACATCGCCATAATACCATCCACAATAATTATTAATACCAATAACATCAACAACTTTACCTAATGGGTCCTCTATTAAATTACCATCATCTCCTTTACCTTGGGTGTCCAAAGCTGCAGTTATTAATCTAGAATTATCTAAGCTACGTGCCTTTTCTGCCAAATTACTTATGAAAGACAAACGTGGTTCGCTCTCTGGTGTTTCATTCGCCATTGACCATAACACTACAGATGCTCTATTTTTATCGCGAGAAATCATTTCGGTTAATTGATTTTCCGCATTTGCATATGTGTCTTCATTTTCGAATTGAATAGTCCAATATACCGGTATTTCAGACCAGATTAAAAAGCCCATCTTTTCAGCTTCTTTCACCATAGCTTCGCTATGTGGGTAGTGCGCTAACCTCAAGAAATTACAACCTAGTTCTTTTGCCCAATTTAAAAGTACTTTACACTCTTCAACAGAAATTACACGACCTGTCTTAAATGCTGCTTCTTCATGTATACTAATACCTTTTAGGAAAGTTTCTTTTCCATTTACAAGTATTTTAGAGCCATCTGTTGTTACCGTTCTAAAGCCTATATTATCTACAACTTCATCTGTTTTGGTTTTTATAACTACCTCATAAAGTTTTGGAGAAGTTGGAGACCATAAGCTAGGTTTAGCATTGATTAGAAATGATGCTTTTCCATCATTTAATTTTGTTTTTATAGTTTTCTTAAGCTCAGGTATCTTAATGCTTACTTCGTCTCCGTTAGTTGCATTTTCTACAGCTACCCACCCTTTAATTTTACCGGTTTCTCCTTTTTCTAATTGAACATAATAATCAGATATATGAGTTTTAGGTACGCTTATTAAGTGGACAGATCTAGTGATGCCACCATAGTTCCACCAATCTTGGTTTACTGTAGGTACATTTTCTTTTTTACGTTTATTATCAACTTTTACAACAACAAAGTTATTTCCGTCAACAAGTTTATCCGTAACATCAAACTGAAAAGGAGTATAGCCACCAACATGTTTGCCAATTTTTTCTCCATTCAAATAAACAATAGCCTCGTAATTTACCGCTTCAAAATATAGATAAGTTAATTCGTTGGAAGTAGGCGTATAGTCAAAGTCCTTTTTATACCAAACTGTGCCTTCATAATAATAAAGCTTGTCCATTTGTGTATTCCAATCACCTGGTACATCTAACTGTAAACTGGTATCAAAATCATACTCAATAAGGTCAGAAGGAGATTGCATTTTTGCATTCCTAAAATATCCTTTATCATATTCCTGTAACCTATGGTTGTAAAACCCATTTTCAAGGGGATCTACAATCATATCCCATTTTCCATTTAATGAAGTCTTTTCTCTGGAATCTATATTCTGAAGAAGATTTGCATAATTAGCATCTTGTGCTGTGCTTGTTATGCTTAAAAAAATAAAGAGAATGAACGTTAAATTACTTATTCCTTTCATGTGGTAAACCTAGTTTTAATTTAAGCTTTCAATTTACCGTTTTATTTAAAAATGGATGCAATTATAAGTCAATCTTATTCTTAAATTTCTTTCAATAGAACTACTCCCTTTTTACCTGAAATGATAATATGCCCTTTTCCGCCTTTACCATAGGTAGCTTTTATTTCTCGTAGCTTCTTACCTTTATCTTGTATTTTTGAATCTACATTCTGAAATGATTTTGGCAAACGAACCAAACCTTCTTCTAATATAGCAGAGAAACTATGTGGAAAGTTTAAAATATTTATACTCACTTCAGAAGATTCCTGTTCAATGGTAATCTTTGAATTTGGAGAAACAACATGGTCTATCCAAAAATCTGAAATCTTCAAATTTAAATCAATGTCTTTATTTAAGTGTCGTATACGTAATTGACTGAATTTAAGATTACCATATAGTGTACTTATATCTTTAATATCCGCTTCATCTTTATTAGCGTAATATTCTAAAGATTCAACTTGTTGTATATCTATTGTACTACCACTACTATTTAACCTCATAGTATTAGCATGGTCTATATCTAAGCCACCATTATTTAAGTCTACGTTGGCATAGTTGATGTTCTTAGCTCTTAACTTGCCATATTTCATGCTAATATCTGCTTTGTTCAAATTATCATTTATCCACATATCGCCATGTTGTACATCTGCTTTTAATATACCTACCCAATCTTCTATAAATACGTCACCAAATTTATTGACGATTTCCAACTCTACCTTTTTAGGGATATAGATTTTGTAATCTATTTGAACATTACTACGATCAAAATCAAACGGATTGGCTTTTTCAAATAAATTAGAAAAGAATCCGGTACTCTTTTCGCCAATTTCATAATTCACAGAAATGAATTTTTCACTTTGTCTTATTATTGGTTTTATACGCCCCAATAAGTCTTTAGCATTTTCTTTTTTCTTGTCGGTAACAGTAATACTAACCGTTATGGAAACCTCTTCTTTTGCCCATCCATATACATTAATATTACCATATTTATTTTCTAAATGTAATTCCCCTGTATTATCGAAAGGGTAGGTTTTAGTGGTCTCTTTAGACACCTTTTCTTGCGCCAAAACGGTAAAGCCGACAAAAATTGCAAGGGCGAAAAGGAACAGTTTTTTACAAAGTATATCCATAATCTTCGTCTTTAATTTTAGATTCATTAAGCTGTTGTAATAGGTTTTCTATAAGTTCTATTCGTTTTTTATAATTGCCTATTATCGCTTCAAGTACGAGCTCATTATCTAAGTTGTTCTGCATTTCAATTTTCAACTGTTGGTATTCTTTATCTAGTTCTACCATAAAGGATAGAAATTCTTCTTTATCAGATTCTGACAATTGCTGGTTGCTTTTTACCAATTGAACTTGATATGACACCAAACCTTGGTAATGCATATCTATATCCTGCAATTCTTGGGAAACATAATTTGTTTCTGCAGTTACGCCACTATACGCAGAAACACCAATAAGACCTAAAATACCAATTACTAAAACTATGCTAGCAGCAATACGAAACATAGGAGATTTCCAAAGCGGAATAACTTTTGGTTGGTTACTGTTTAATTCCGCTTCTATATGCGCCCACATTTTGGCACGGTCTGCCTTTTGGTCATCAAAGACCGATTTATTTTCTCTTATATTTTTTTCAAACTGATCCATTATAATGTGTTTATAATTTCTACTAATTTCTTTTTTGCTCTGTGGTATTGAGATTTTGAAGTTGATGTTGTTATGCCCAATACTTCGCTTATTTCGTTATGGTCAAACCCTTCAAGTAGGTATAAGTTGATAATTTGTCTGTAACCTTGGGGAAGTTTTTCTATTCCTGTTTTTACCTTTAAAATATCTACTGCAGCAACCCTTTCATATGCTACCTCTTCGGTTAAGTGAAACTCATGATCATTTATGGTACTTAGTGGTAACCGTTTAACTTTTAAGTGATTGATACATTTATTAATTACAATTCGCTTTAACCATGCCCCAAATGTGCTTTCATATTTAAATTTATGAAGGTTTTTAAAAGCATCAATGAAACTATCTTGTACAACATCTTCTGCATCTTCCTTACAACCTAAAAACCGCATACCAATATTGTACATAGCATCAACATAAAGCTCGTACAGTTGGTACTGCGAGTTTCTGTCGCCAGACTTGCTGTTTTCAACAAGAGACTTATGTGTAAAACGTATTTCGGTTTCCAATTAATTAAAGAGGTTGATTGTACTCTAAATTAGGTTTCTATATAAAGACAGTTGAAAATGTTGATGGTTGCATATCACCAACAATTTTTAGAAAAATTAGCGTTATGAAGGTACAGTGATTAATGAATATCAATGTTACTTTTTTGCTAAATATTTAGATACATGCAACCTTTTAAAAATTAAGTTGTCAATTAGTGGCATTCATCAATCATTCAAATAAATAATATGACAAGAAGAAGAAAAGAGAAAGTACGATTAAGGTGGTTAAACTTAATTACCACTCTAACTTTATTTCTAACTACTACTTTCTTAATTGCCCAAGAAAGTTATACCATTAGCGGTAAAATTACAGATATAGATAATGGAGAAACGCTTTTTGGGGCATCTGTATTTTTAGAAGGAACATCTATAGGTGTTGTTACCAATGAATATGGATTTTATTCCATTAGTGCACCTAAAGGAGAATATAGTTTGCTAATTACCTATATGGGGTATTCTGATATTAAGCAGGAGGTGAACCTTAACAAAAACCAACAATTCGATTTCGAAATTTCTGAGGTGTCTACCAAATTAGATGAAGTTGAAGTGGTTGCAGAAGAGTCTGAAATTGCGGTGTTAAGAAAACCAGAAATGAGTGTTCTTAAAATGAATATTGAAACCGTAAAACAGATGCCTGTTGTTCTTGGCGAAGTAGATATTTTAAAGTCGTTACAGATGTTGCCAGGTGTCACCAATAACGGAGAAGGCACCGGCGGATTTCATGTACGTGGGGGAGCGGGCGATCAAAATCTGGTTTTGTTAGATGAGGCTATTATTTACAATACATCGCACATGTTCGGGTTTTTCTCTGTATTTAATGCTGATGCTATCAAAGATGTGAAATTATATAAAGGCGGAATTCCTGCGCGTTATGGGGGTCGTGTTTCATCTGTGTTAGATGTGCGTCAGAAAGACGGTAATAGTAAACGGTTTGCTGCTACTGGAGGTATAGGTATAATTTCTAGTCGTTTAGCTCTTGAAGGTCCGTTATTTAAGGAAAAAGGATCCTTTTTAATTGCTGGTAGAAGCTCATATGCCAATCTATTATTAAAAGCGGCTGGGGAAGATAATAGTGTTGGTTTTTACGACTTAAACCTAAAGACCAATTATAAGATCAATTCGAATAACAGACTTTTTCTATCTGGTTATTTTGGAAGAGATTCTTTTGAACTAGGGGATACTTTCAGTAATTCTTACGGTAACTCTACCGGAAATCTTCGTTGGAATCATATTTTTAACGACAAGCTTTTTTCAAACCTTTCTGTTATCTATAGTAAGTACGATTATAAGTTAGGTCTTACTTTTGCTGAGTTCGACTGGGTTTCATCTATTACCAATTACAACCTTAAATATGATCTAAAATACTATTTCAGCGATAAATTTAAATTAGATTTTGGTGCAAGCGGAATATATTATGAGTTTGATCCAGGTGAGATAAAACCAACTTCTGAAACCTCGGCGGTTAATCCGTTACTGCTAAATCAAAAAAAAGCTGTCGAAAGCGGAGTCTATGTAAATGCTGAACATAAATTGACAGATAAACTTACGGCTCAATACGGGTTGCGTTATAGTGCGTTTACTAGAATGGGTGGTCAACCAATGACGGAATATGAAAATAACCAACCAGTAGTCTATAATTCAGACTTAGGCATTTATGAGCGTGGAATGGCAGTAGGGGAGACTGTTTACGAAAATGGTGATGCCATTAAATCTTTCGGAAATATAGAACCTAGAGCTTCTTTAGCCTATACGATTGATGATAACTCTTCTTTAAAAGCCGGTTTCTCTAGAGTGGCGCAGTACATTCATTTATTATCGAATACTTCTTCTGCAACACCTTTAGATGTATGGGCACCAAGCGGACAGTATATAGACCCGCAATTATCTAATCAATATGCACTTGGGTATTTTCGAAACTTTAAAAACAAGGCGTATTCTATGGAAGCTGAAGTGTATTATAAGAATACCGATAATAGAATTGATTATATAGATGGTTCAGACCTTATTGGACAAAATACAATTGAAACCGAAATTTTAACTGGGGAATCTAGAGCATACGGATTAGAGCTATTATTCCGTAAAAATGAAGGGAAATTTACAGGATGGATTGCTTACACTCTTTCCAAATCTGAACAAAGAACTCCTGGTGGTACTGCTGGCGGACTAGGTATTAACGATGGTAATTGGTATAATACTCCGTATGATAGAACTCATGATATTTCTATCTCTGGATCTTATCAATTAAATGACAAATGGAGTTTTGGAACCAACCTTGTTTTTCAAACAGGTAGACCGGTTACATACCCTAATGGGCAATATGAGTATGAAGGTATTTCAGTGGCAAGCTATGCCAATAGAAACTCTGATCGTTTACCTGCTTATCATCGTTTAGATCTATCAGTCAATTATAAACCGAATAAAAAACCAAATGCGAAACTAAAAGGAGAATGGGTATTAGGTATTTACAATGCGTATAACCGTAAAAATGCGGCTTCCATTTCATTTGGTCAGAATATAGAAACAGGAGCTAATGAAGCTACTAGAACTGCAATTTTCGGTATTGTGCCTTCATTAACCTATAACTTCAAATTTTAAGACATGCAAAATTCAATAAAATTTATAGCACTTTTGTTTTTATGTACTCTAGTTTCATGTACAGATGTGATTGATGTTGATGTACAGACAGATACCATACGCTTGGTGGTAGAAGCTTCTCTAGATTGGGAAAAAGGTACTACCGGTAATGAGCAAACCATAACGTTACGTACTTCTACACCATTTTTTGATACCCAAAGTACAGATGTAGTTGGGGCACAGGTTTCTGTAACCAATGATGTTAATGGAGAAGTTTATCTGTTTACAGACCAAGCTGATGGTACTTATACTACTGATACATTTAATCCGCAATTGAACGCTAGTTATACCTTAGAAATTATTTATGACGGACAAACATATACTGCAAATGACACTATGAATCCGGTGGCAGATATTATAGATGTATTTCAAGATACGGAAGATGGTTTTGATGATGAAACCATTGAATTGCATATTGTTTTTAATGATTTTGAAGCGGAAGGTGATAATTACTTTTTTAAGTATGAAAGACCACAAGATCTTTTACCAATACTAGAATCAGGTGATGATGAATTTATAAACGGTAACGAGGTAGATTGGTGGTTCGAGATAAATGAAGATGATGATGAAGAAGGAGAAATAAAACCATTAGCCCCAGGTGATGTGGTAACTATTAATATGCACAGTATTTCTAGACCCTATTACAATTATATTGATATTGTAATTGACCAACTTGGTGGTGTCGGTATTTTTGAATCTACGCCCGTAGCAATAAAAGGTAATTGTATTAATACCACAAACCCAGATAATTATGCACATGGCTATTTTAGGGTTACTCAGAAAAATACTGTAATCTATACAGTAGAGTAGAAATTTTTAAATGTAGTAGCAGAAAAGCCAAGCCCTAATAGGACTTGGCTTTTTTATTTCTAAAGCAGTCTTTCAATTTATTAATACCACTATTGTTTCATTTTGCCTTTAGCCGCCCAATAGATTCCGCCGAATAGATGGTCTAAATACTTTTTATTTTGAAAAGCTTCTGGTTTATGACCAAGTGTTGTATAGAATGAGCGTCCCCCGTCGTATATTTGATACCAAGCTATAGGGTGATTTTTGCCCATACCTTCAAGGGGAATTTCATCATACCCTTTTTGGTAATCATAAGTGCTTTCGTCTACGGAAAGCAGTACTGTGATTTCATCTGATTTTAATAATTTAAAATTGTACCACTCCTCACTCCATAACCATTTTTCCGGTAGGTGCAAGTTTGAAGGGAAATTTGAATCATGATTGGTTAATATAGCTGCCTGAAACTGAGGATGATCTTTAAAAACTCCGCCTATAAGATTATCAAACCAAATATTTCTAATCTCACTATCAGAAGTGGAATGGACTCCCACAAAGCCTTTACCATTGTGTATGTGCGCTTTTAAAACATCAAGCTGTTCATTGTTTAAATTGTCTGTATTAGCATTTAAAAATACAACCACATCGTAAGATGGTAATTTTTTGGCAAGGTCTTCTGGGTTTTGGGTCCAATCGAATTTAAACTGTTGTTCTGCTGCCATTTTATGGAAAGCATCTACCGCACTGGGTATGCACTCATAATGCCAAGTATCCTGCACGGTGAATAACAACACCTTAAATTGATCTTGGGCAAAAGCCATAGTGTTGAAAGTTAAAATGAGAAAACATGATAATAGTAAAATTCTGATTTTCATAATGTCAAGTGTTGCTGGTGAATTGTTATAGTATATTAAAGTATAAATAGTTCCATGCAGAATTGATGCTATACCATACTGGGTAATTAAAGGCTTCAACTTCTGCTACAGTATATTTAAGACCGGCGGTTTTTGCGTATTTAAAGTATAGTTCAAAGTCCATTTTACCACTCTGCCCTAGTTCTTTGTAATCTTTTACATGCCAGCTTATAAAACGGTTTTCATACTTTTTGAAGTAATCAACTGGGTCAACTTTTGAAAAATGCATCCAATACAAATCGGCTTGAAAACTAACGTATTCCGGATCGGTGTTTTCTAAGAAGTAGTCATAAACTACCTTGTTCTCTATAGTCTTAAACTCATCTGAGTGATTGTGGTATGCAAATCTAATCCCTCTTTCCTTACAAAGTTTTCCAATGGCATTGTAATACTCAGCATACCTTTTTAGTTCAGAAAGGGTAGTGATTTCTTTAATTTGATTGTTAGATATGGTCAGGTATTCTACACCTGCTTGTTTATGGTCTTCTATACATTCTCGCCACCATTGCATCGCTTCTTTCCAAGCTTGACCATCATCAGAAGGGAGGTCGTAAAAGGTCATTGATCCTGTGAATTTCAGGTTGTTATCTTCTACCAATTTTTTGAAATCTAATGGGGACAATCCATAAAAAGAGTGGTCTTTATAGACAAAGGTTTCAATATAACTATAACCCATTCTATCAAGATACTTCAAGGTCTCTTTAGGGTTTTGCTGCATTTGTTTATGTACCGACACCAGTTGAATACCAATATTTTTATCCTTTGGATTTTTCTTAATATAGCGGGTTTGCCAAAGAATTTTGTTCTGTGGGTTTACTCCCTTTAAATGAACATCGGTTTGATTTTTAAAATCAAAAGTAACCGTCATAGTTTCTTTACCTGTAAAGTCGCGATCTCTCATTATCCAATCCGTATCGCTGGTAAACCCTCCTTTACCCAAGAACATATCACCTTGTGCACTTTTACCCAATGCAAAAATTGAATCGGTCTTTGCGTCGTAACCAATAAGTTCTGTTAAGGTATGATTGTATGTTTTGCCATCTTTATGAAATACATCAACTGACATTGCGGTATTATCTATTTTAGGATAATTGTTCATTTTTATAAGGGGTGTTTTGCCGATACTATCTGTTGTATGATCAATAGAACTGACCCAGAACCCTAAATACTGCTGTAACCTATCTGCTTGTTTTGGAATATTCGTTTGTGCGAAAACAGTACTTGTTCCTATTAAAATGAGCAGTAATATCATTTTATTGGTAAACCTTAGTATGCTTAAATTGTGAGCCATTCTTTGATATTTATTTTAGTAAAATATAAGTTCTATAGCCATGAAGACCTATTTGAACTAGGATCTTGTTAACTAATTTTTAAGTGGTACCGAATATATTTTTCCTGCCATCATATCTGGCACCAATAATCTGTCCTTTTCTTCTTCCAAATAAAAATCTGCGGCAGATTCTAACCCTTCAATAAGTACAGTAGACGCTTCTGTTTTGGGGTCAATTTTCCAAACTTTTCCAGTGACCCAACTACTAACATAATAATTGCCCTTACTATCTTGTTCTACGGCGTCAGCTCCTCTAAAAAGACCTTTTAGCGGACTAAGAACACCAT
This sequence comes from Maribacter aquivivus, assembly GCF_900142175.1. Lineage (NCBI taxonomy): Bacteria > Pseudomonadati > Bacteroidota > Flavobacteriia > Flavobacteriales > Flavobacteriaceae > Maribacter > Maribacter aquivivus. The sequence goes on from NZ_FQZX01000002.1 coordinate 141,005, forward strand.
TTTTAGTAACCAAGAAATTACCATTAAAAAAAGATGCTACCATAATATTACCATCATTGTCAACACCTACGCCATTAGGGTTTAACATTAGGGGTGAAGTATCTTGTTTTATAGAAATATGTCCATCTAAATCTACATGGTAAATACGCCCTAACTCAGGAACTTTCTTGGCTTCTTCGCTATCTAGTGGCCATAAGTTATTGTTAGTGTCACGCATGTATTGTGTAGCGCCCATATCGGCTATATACATTCCGTTCCCGTTCTTATCTAATGAAACATCGTTTAAGTAGAGTACTGTTTCGTGGAAATCGGCTTTATCAACAAAAATGCTGGCTTTCCCTTCTTTATCAACGCGCCAAATTCTCGTAACATCAGAGAAATATAGATACCCATTTAGGTAAACAATTCCTTTAGGTTCATCAAAACCCTTGGCAAAAACCTTGACACCGTTTTTGGATATCTCTACCAATTCGCCATCACCTGATTCTTTTGCGTTCATAAGAGTTACATAATAATTGTCTTGGAACCCTTTTGTAATACTTTCAGGTTTCATGCCCACTTCAATAGGAAATTCTATCTCAGATTGCGCATTACATATTAAAGCGAATGTAAAGGCGATTATGAATGCGATTAGTTTAGTTACCATACCTATAGTTTTAAGGTTGAATTATTGGTATGATGTAAATTTATCATCCATTAATTTATGATTATGGCAATTTTGAAGCAGATGCTGTCAAATTTGTAGCGAATATGGTTTTAGTTATGGCAAGTGGGGTAGGGCAGGAAACTTTTCGTTTCGATTTATTACTTAGTTAAATATGAATATTTTGCTTTGTTATACGCCAAATTTTAAATTTGACGGACTTTAAAAATAAAAACAGACCTTTTAAATTTTGTACATACGCACTTTGTTTTTTACACCTTGCTAGTCACTGGCATTTTTATGGTTTACCCTTTATTATTTTTCTTTTATTACAACGTCTAAAATTTTAGGTTTTGTGTAGCTCAAATTATGTATAATTTAATTGTTATAAATTCGTTTTTATAGTAATTAAACCAGAATTATATGTCAAATAAAATAGCATTAATACTTCTATCGATTATTTTAATATTATCATGCAATAAATCAGAAGAAGATGTACCACAAATAAAACCCATTGCAACTTACACGGTAATTTTTGACACAAATGGCGGTAATACAATTGATCAATTAAATGTAAAAGAAGGCAATTATATACTTAAGCCAACTGACCCAACTAAAGCATGCCTTGATTTTGATATTTGGTACACTAATCAAGATTTAACCAATGTATTTGATTTTGCTGCGCCAATAACTAATAATATAACATTGTATGCGGGTTATAAAGAAAATTTGAGTCCTATAGATAGACTTAAGCTAATCGAATTAATAGAATGCGGTGTTGAACTAGATTTGATTAACACGAGTAATGTAACCGACATGAATCGACTTTTTTATGGTGACAAAACACTGAATGGTAGTATAGCCGATTGGGATGTTTCTAATGTTACCGACATGTCTGAAATGTTTTCTAAAAATGAGGCTTTCAATCAAGATATAAGTAATTGGAATGTTTCTAAAGTGGTAGATATGTCTGAAATGTTCGGAGAGGCGAAAGCTTTTAATCAAGACCTTAGTAATTGGGATGTGTCTAATGTTGTAAACATGAATCAAACATTTTCACGAGCTTATATTTTTAATCAGGATATAAGTGGCTGGGATGTTTCTAAGGTTCAAGACATGTCGTATTTGTTTAATCAAGCATATGTTTTCAATCAAAATATTAGTGCTTGGAACATTACTAAAGTTAAAGACATGTCTGGAATGTTCAGTAGTGCAAACGCCTTTGAATATGATATTACGAATTGGGATGTGTCTAATGTAAATAATATGCATAGCATGTTTTCATTTAATACGACATTTAATCAAGATATTGGGGGGTGGAACGTATCTAATGTGACTAACATGGCTAGTATGTTTTTGGGTGCTGAAATTTTCAATCAAAATATCGGTAATTGGGATGTTTCCAATGTTGAAAATATGAATGTAATGTTTGCTCAAACTGATGAGTTTAATCAAGATATTGGTGGTTGGAATGTTTCTCAAGTAATTGGAATGAACGGCACTTTTTTTAAAGCTAATTCCTTTAACCAAGATTTAGGTAATTGGGATGTTTCTAGTGTTCGCTACATGCCAGAAATGTTTAAAGGCACTCCATTTAATTTTGATATTAGTGGTTGGAATGTATCTAATGTTGAGAATATGTTTGAGATGTTTCGTCAAGCGGTATCTTTTAATCAAGATTTAAGTACTTGGAATGTTGCCAGTGTTCAGAATATGTCTGGTATGTTCTCTCAAACAAATGAATTCAATCAAGATATTAGTAATTGGGATGTGTCTAATGTTACAAATATGCAATTCATGTTTTCTGAAGCTAAGGCATTTAATCAAGACCTTAGTGATTGGGATATGGTTAATGTTGGTAACATTGCGAGAATGTTTTCAGAAGCTTCTAATTTCAATCAAGAAAATATAAAATCTTGGAATATTCAAAATACAACATTAATTGAAAAGTCCCTATTTGGAACAGCTATGCCCTTGACTTTTCGATACGATATCAGACCAGATGAAAGTCCATTTTAAATATAGAAATATTTTAAATTCTTTTATTAAACTATTACTAATTCGAGCAAAATATACTTGTATCTAAAAGTTCGGCTAAGCGTAGTGCGGTAAGTAAGGAAACTTTTCGTTTCCGTCAGCGCACGAAGCTAAAGCTTATTGTTTAGTTTAATTTTTCTTGTCCAAAGCTAAATCCATAAGATTTATCAACCTTATAAATATACGTAGACCTTAGCGTTTAAACCCGAAGCCTACATTGTTTATAGGTTGTGTTGTGTCCAGTTATTATTTTTACGCTTCTTTTAATACTCTTTTTAGAACATTTAATCGTCTGATATATTCAGTTTTGAATTCCGAATCCCAATTAGGTTTTAACTCAGCCCATATTTTTTGACGTTCAATTGCACGTTGAATTAAAGGTTTATTTTTCTTATCAATTTCACCATCGTCTACTAATTGTCCAAATCCAGTTGCAATTGCACAAATATCAACTGTAAATATGTAGTAATGGTCATCAAAATTTTCATCAGATATTTGAGACTTTATTAATTTTCTGTCAAGAATTTCATCGTTGAAATCTACTATGCTTAGTTCTCCCAAACTTTCAATAGTCCACTTTAAACATTCATAAGTCGGGATATTTGGATTTAACTTTTTCCATTCTCTGAATTCAGCTAAAGCTAAATCACCTTCATCTGAGCCAAATGAAGCAAATTCATCTATACTATTCCAAAAAAAATCTTCTGGAATTAGTTCGATTGCCTTTTTATGGGCATGCTCTTTATCAATTCCGTAAACTTCCTCTTTTATTTTGTTTACCTTTTCTTTTGAGATACTTGTTTTACAAGAAAATATTACTGAGGCTACTATAAATAGAACTAGGGTCTTCATGGTTTAATTGGCTACAAAGTTAAGTGTATGGTGTCGTAAGGGATTTCGGGCTTCAAATCTATCAAGTTACGTCCCAAAATTGATGTGGGTGAAATTGCAAAAAAAACTCTGAAACCCTTATGCAATATACACATTGTTGCCATTTCGTTTTTTATTGGAAAAGGTATAATGCATCCCCAATTCCACTCTTAATCGATTCTTTATTTAAGTTTTTCAGAATCAAATCAATTCTTTCTAATTCTGCACTTTTATCAAGTTTGTTTCCATTACCATCTAAAATTTGTCCGCCAAGCCTTTTCTGTGCATAATCTGTCACTTCGCACATTACATTGAAAACCTCTTTTGGTGCAACAGAACGCGGTATTGAAAATCCAAAAATTAAATCCTCTGTTTGAACATTACCTTCAGCAATTTCTTCAGGGAAAAAGTATCCTGGCTGAGTACTTGTCCAAACACTTAATAATTGGTCATCTCCAACTTCACGGTTGTCATTATTCCAGTGAAATAAATCCATATCACCCCATCTTAAACCAACAGACATCATAACATCCCAAATTTCTTTACCTTCAAATTCCTTATCAGCTTTAAGTACAATAATAGCCCACTGATTATTTTGTGTCACAAAACTCGATAATCCATTGGAGATAGCAGAAGCCTCTTGAATTGGAAAGTTATAATCTAACTTGCTTGCTTTAAGTTTTTTCATTCTCTTTTTCACCAATTTATCAAATTTTGAAAGAGACTTTTCGTTATAGACTGTTGGGGGTTCATCGATAGGGTCATATAGTTTCCACGCTAATGCAAACTTTTTAAAAGTATTTGCTTCATTGTCTCCAGCGAATAAATAAGTCCAATTATTACTTTTTTCAGGCAGACAGTAAACCGTAGGATACATTACCTTTTTGCGCCAATCATTACTAATATATTTTTCAACTGAGTCTCTATGAAACATTTCAGAGGAATTTGCTTCAATAGTAAGTATCCAATCATATTTTGCATTGCCAAAAAATCTAATCGAATCAGGTTCTTTAAGAATCTCTGGAATATTAATGTTTAGTTTTAAAATATCACTTTTATCCTCTGACCCTTCAACCGGCAATGCTTTTTTTGCTCTTTCGTCACTTTCACTTGCGGTTGATATAGTATAATCAGAATTCATATTCTTATTTGTTTTTGATTTACAACTTATTAAAGTCAAAATTATCAATATCGCTATACTATAGTTTCTCATTGTACTGCGGTTTCTTAAAATGAATGGCAACGTACGAATATGTAAACAATCACACATATTTCCATTTTAAAAGTAATATAATTTGTAAATAATCTAAAACCATCCTTTCAACATTACCACCAAACCACAAAAAACTTTTCGAACTCCATATCATTTTTCTTCATCCAAACTAATGGAGATCTTTGTTTAGTTAGTTGTAGTTTAATACCTAATAGTATATCGGTATATGAAATCCAACCTAAGGTTAAATCTGGGGTTAATGCCCATTCCTTTTTATTTGGAATATAGAATTGGCAGGTGGTAAAAGCATCCGTAGTAAATTCTTTTAACCGTAACCAATAGCCAACAATACAATTTTTGTTTAACGGTTCTAAATATAATTTGTCTGTTTTATAAGGCTTAAAGAGTTGCGCCTTAAAACAAGTTTTATGTTGCAGGTTAGAAGCATCAATATTTAAACTGGATAATGCAGCTGTACCAGCTTCTGAATGTAATAATGCAAATTGCTTGTTTTTTATTTTCTCCATCTTCATAAAGAATGCATCACTTTTATTGGGTCCTATTAATTGGTGTATAGGCTCTGTTATATCTGGGTTTATGATATAGAATTTATACGTTAATTCTACATGTATAACCTGTTTGGTAGTAGCATCTTTCAGTATAAAATCAATTTCACCAAGGGTTTGTTTCCCCTCTCGTATAGGTAAATTATACACCAAAATCTCAAACTGTGAGGAATGCGCTAACAACTGTTTACAGATTAATTCCATCTGGTGCCCTAATCTTAAATTATAAGGTATTGGAGCGGGAGAGAAGCTTTCTAAATCTACCACTGGAAAATTAAACTGTTCTATTCCAAACTGTTCATTAGTCCATATTGGTGGAGTATTTAAAAAACTTTGATACTGCTTAATCAATGTCAATTCTTGGTTGATAGTTTTGCTTTTGCTCGAAGTTACTTTAATTAAACGTTATTGCGAGCACAGCGAAGCAATCTGCACCTTTGAAACAAGAAGCAAACAGATTGCTTCGTCGCTAAAATGCTCCTCGCAAAGACGAACTTGAGAACGCGATGCGCCATTCGCTAAACGCATAGGATATAGCGAATTGTGTCATGCGCTTAGCGTCTAGCGAAAAGCGAACATTAAACAACAACGTTAACATTTCTTAAATACTACGGCATCCACCGTAAAAGTGTTAATTTTATACTATGGCTATGAATGAAAGAAAAGGATTCCGCTTTGAAACTTACGAAGCACCCGAACAATCGATTTTTGATAGGCTATTTGATATTTTCCAAGAGCTTATTACACACACTTCTGGAGATTTTGACGAAGCTATTGATTGGTTACGCGAATTGGACAAGGAGTATGAACTTACTACTGAAGATTACACTATTGAAGACTTTATTGAAGAATTAAAGGCGAAGGGCTACATACGCGAAGAGTTTAAAGATGGCGGTGGCGACGCCCAAGATGGGGAAGAAGGTTCTGGTGGTGGAGACATTTCTATTACCGCAAAAATGGAACGTATTATTCGTCAGCGTGCTTTAGATCAAATTTTTGGTAAACTAAAAAGGAGTGGTGCTGGTAATCATAAAACCGGTAAATCTGGACAAGGAGATGAGCATACGGGAGACTTGCGAGAGTACCGTTATGGTGATGGTCTAGAAAACATATCTATGACAGAGAGTATTAAAAATGCTCAGATTAATCATGGTATGGGTAGTTTTCAGTTGAGTGAAGATGACCTTGTTGTTGAAGATACGCAGCACAAAGCGCAAATGAGTACTATTCTAATGATAGACATTAGCCATAGTATGATTTTGTATGGTGAGGATCGTATTACTCCGGCTAAAAAAGTAGCGATGGCGCTGGCGGAATTAATTACGACCAGATATCCTAAGGATACTTTAGATATTTTGGTTTTTGGTAATGATGCCTGGCCAATACCTATTAAAGACCTTCCGTATTTAAAAGTTGGTCCATATCACACCAATACCGTTGCCGGATTGCAATTGGCGATGGATATGCTTCGTAGAAAACGGAATACCAATAAGCAGATTTTTATGATTACCGATGGTAAGCCAAGTTGTCTTCGCATGCCAGACGGTACATATTACAAGAACAGTGTTGGTTTGGATGATTTTATTGTGGAGAAATGCTATAATATGGCGAGACAGGCACGAAAACTTCATATACCTATAACGACTTTTATGATTGCGCAAGATCCTTATTTGATGCAGTTTATTCGTCATTTTACTGAAGCGAATAAAGGAAAAGCATTCTTTACCGGATTAAAAGGATTAGGAGAAATGATTTTTGAAGATTACGAGGCTAATAGAAAAAAAAGATTGAAATAAGACTAAGAAAATTTTATGAAATTAGATTATAAAAAAATACATACACTAGGGGAGTTAAAAGCTGCCGGATATAAAACAAAGAGTGTAAAAGACGAGTTACGAGATAATCTCATTGAAAAAATAAAAAAGGGCGAAGATGCTTTTCCTGGAGTTTGGGGATATGAAGACACCGTTATTCCAGAGTTGGAACGTGCTATTCTATCTCGGCATAATATTAATTTATTAGGATTACGTGGTCAGGCGAAAACACGTTTGGCGCATTTAATGGTGAATCTGTTAGATGAGTATATCCCTGTTGTAGAAGGTTCTGAAATTAATGATGACCCTATGAAACCGATGTCTAGATATGCGATGGAATTAATCAAAGAAAAAGGCGATGATACTCCCGTTACTTGGATGCATAAAGACGAACGTTTTGCTGAGAAATTAGCTACTCCTGATGTAACTGTTGCAGATTTAATTGGTGATGTCGATCCAATTAAAGCGGCGAATTTAAAATTATCATATGCAGATGACAGGGTAATACATTTCGGAATGATACCTCGTGCCAACCGTTGTATTTTTGTTATCAACGAACTACCAGATTTACAGGCACGTATACAAGTATCCTTATTTAATATATTGGAAGAAGGAGATATACAGATTCGCGGCTTCAAACTGAGATTACCGTTAGATATTCAGTTCGTATTTACTGCAAACCCTGAAGATTACACTAATAGAGGTAGTATCGTTACTCCGCTGAAAGATAGAATTGGGTCGCAAATATTGACGCATTACCCAGATGATATTGAAATAGCTAGAAAAATTACCGAGCAAGAAGCTAAGCTAGATTCACGACAAACAGATGCCGTATATGTACCGGACTTAGCGAAAGACTTACTTGAACAAATTATTTTTGAAGCACGTGAAAGTGAATATGTAGATGCTAAAAGCGGTGTAAGTGCCCGAACCAGTATTACTGCGTTTGAAAACTTGTTAAGTACAGCGGAGCTAAGATCATTGTTAAACGGCGGAGATCATACGATGGTGCGCTTGAGTGATTTCTTGGGTATTATTCCTGCAATTACCGGTAAAATAGAATTGGTGTATGAAGGAGAGCAGGAGGGAGCTGACGGCGTTGCTGCTATATTGATAGATGATGCTGTAAAGTCTTTATTCCCAGAATATTTTCCTAAAATAAATAAGCTGGAGCGTAAAGATGAAGAAACCGTTTATGACGAATTATTACATTGGTTCTTTCAAGGAGATGGAATTGAGTTAATGGACGATTTTACTGATGAAGAGTATAAACGTGCCTTAGATAGCATACCAGCTTTGAATCAATTATTAAAAGATCATCAACCAGATTATGACGCTAAAGATGTTTATTTCTTAAAAGAACTCTTACTTTGGGGATTGGTTTCTCACAAAAAATTGAACAAACAACGTTTCACTGATGGGTTTGAGTTTAAAGACCTCTATAGCAGTTTCTTAAAAGATATTTAGTAAAAAAGCCCTTTCATTCTTGAAAGGGCTTTTTTATTGCTCTAAATGTGAAAAAATTAACGATTTGTTATATTTTGATTTTCAGGTAGTTAAACATATTTTGTAAGATAATACTAACAAGAACTTTTTATTATCGTTTTCGCTTATAAATGTATTAACATACCTTTAACTCAAACATTATATAAAATCATTAATTATTATGAAGAATATTAGAAAACCCCTGATGTATTTATCAGTTGCTGCTTTGCTATTTTCGTGTACCAAAACCGAAGAAGTAGAAGTAGAAAGAATTGTGGAAACAGAAGTAGAAGTAGAGAAAATAGTAGAAGTGCCAACGGCAATTGATTTATCTCAAGTTTCTCTTGCATCAAGTGCATCGATGACTACAGAATCAGAAGCACAAGTTATTATTATTTCTGCTGCAATAGAAACGGCACAAGAAGAAGATGCTGTTATTCAATTAAACTTTGCAGGTTCTGCAGTTTTAGAATCTGATTATACTGTGAGTTCAAGTTCAATAACTGTTGCTGCTGGTGAACTTACCGGTACAACAGAACTTACTATTATATCTGATGGTGTGTTTGAAAGCGGTATAGAAAATATTGTAATCAGTTTAGCAGAATTATCTAATACTATTACACCTAGTGCAGACGGTAGTATATTACAAATAGATATTACAGATGGTGAAGCAATAATAGGTTTTAATTCTTCAACTATAACTATAGAAGAAAACTCGTTCTACCAATTAGAGATTGTTCTTAGTAAAGCTTTAAATGAAGACATTGTAGTTTACTTTAGCGGAGAAAGTAACAACGGAAGATATAGCGTTTATTCTGGTGGTGAAGTTATCATAAAAGCAGGTGAAACATCTAAGTTTGTTTCTGTTGATGCCGATGACAACCAATTAACATCTGAAGGTGATAATGTAATTACGGTTTCTATTGACAGTGTTGAAAATGATGACATTATTATTGGCTCTGTAGGGTCTATTGCAATTTCAACTACTGAAATTAGTGAAGGTTTACAAATTACTAGTACTTGGACAACTCAAGATGATTTATTTGATTTAAGGGTTTACAATTCTGCAGGTGAAGTGGAAGAATCTACGCTTACCGGTACTAATGGTTCTGAAGAGCTATTTATAAATAAATTAGATTTTTCTCCATTAGCAAACGGTACTTATACTATAGAATTGATTGCTTATGACTTTGATGGTACAGCTTCAGAAACGGTAACGTTCAGTTTCCTTGATGAAAATGGTGGTACATATGATGGACCTTATACTTTTATAGCAAACAATGCACCTTCAAATGATAGAATACCAGTTTTTGAATTAGAAGTATTAGATGGTGTGTATACAATTACACAAACCAGCACTTCTAACTAAGAATGTTATTTTAGATAGTTTTATTTTAACTATCTACTTTATAAAAAAAGCCCTATCCAATTTGGATGGGGCTTTCTCTTTTTCACAGCAAAATTAAAATTATTGTAATTGATAAGCAGGCAGTTTAAATATAAAAGAACTTCCTTCATAGGGTTTACTTAAAACTACTATGGTTGTATCATGTAAATCCATTATTTTTTTGACGATAGCCAAACCTAATCCAAGTCCTTGTTTCTTGGTATGTTCATCAACTTGCTTGTAGCGATCAAAAATAAAGGGTTGATCATTTACAGGTATACCGTTGCCAGTATCGGTTATATTTATTTCAATCTGTTTGCCCATTTTTACAAGACTTAAAGTAACCTTACCATTAGGCTCAGTGTATTTGATAGCATTTTCAATTAAATTCTGTAATGCTCTTTCTACTAAACCTATATCTGCATAAACCATATAGTTTTCTTCAGGGTTCTCTAATTGTAACTGTATTTGTTTCTGTTCAGCCAATAGCTTGAATTTAGCTATTAGATCATGAGATAGTTCTGTAATTGAAAATGGCTCTTTAATAGGGGTTACTTGTTCTGCCTCTAATTTAGAATATTCAAATAGCTGGTTAATTAGACTTGAGAGCTTATCTATGTTATTATGGGTAATCTGTAAATATTCTTCTTTTTGAAGTTCTGTAAGCGAGTCTTTCTTAATCTGTAGTGTTTCAATATACCCTTTTAAAACAGCTAATGGCGTACGTAAATCGTGAGAAACATTTGCAATTAATTCTCTACGTAGATTATCTACAGATTTCATTTTATCCATGTTATCTACAATGGTATCTGCCATTTCATTAAAAGACAAGGCAACCACCTCAATATCTGATTGTTCAGGATTCTCTATTCTAATATCTAAATCACCTTCTTGAAATTTGCGTACTGTCTGGGTAATTAATCTAAGATTTTTAGTCAAGAACCAAATACTTAGAATTCCGATCAATGCAGAAAATAGCATGGTCAGTACTATAGCACCGATACTTAGTTTGGTAAAATATGTCCCGAAAAGGCTATCGCTTATTAGTGCTAATTCTTTACCTGCTACTATAATATAAATATAGCCTTCATGACCATCTACAGAAAATGGTGCAGCAGAAAATATGTTTTGTTCTTCACGATTTAGTGGGTCATCACCTAAAATGAATTCTTCACCCTTGGTTTCTATAAACTTATTGATAGGATCTAGAGAAACCGATTTCATCGGCTCATTATCATTGTGTTCGAGCACTACAGAATATAGAATGTCACCAGATTTGTCTAGAAGATAAACTTCGATACCACGATTTACTGCCATCATATCGTGCATAAGATCTCCGAAAAGTGCTTTGTTAACGGTACCATCTTCTAAAAACGGAGCGGCATTTTGAAATTTTTCTTGAATTACATGGTTTGCCACATTCGCATTTATGCGCTGTGTAATAGCTTGGTTATAATTCAGGGTTAGGTAACCTGTAATGAAAATATATGAGGCTCCCATTAATACTATCAGAAATATGAAAGCTATCCATAATTTCTTAACCAATTTTGGAGTAAGGGTTTTACCGTTATCTATCATGCCATTATCTCTTCATTAAATTTATAACCAACGCCCCAAGTTGTCAAAATGTAATTGGGGTTTGCCATATCAGATTCTATTTTGGCTCGTAACCTGTTTATATGAGAATTTACAGTGTGTTCGTAACCTTCAAAATTATATCCCCATATAATATTTAGTAATTCGGTTCTGGTATAGTTTCTACCAGGGTTAGAGGCCATTAGCACCAATAATTCAAACTCTTTGGGTGATAATTCTATTTTGTAGTCACCTAATACAACTTTTCGTTTATCAATATCAATAGAAAGTCCTTCTGCCAAAATTATTGAGGTGTCTGGCTGTTTCGTTTCCACTTTATTTGATCTTCGAAGCACCGCTTTAATTCTTGCCAAAAGCTCTCTAATACTAAAGGGCTTCGTCATATAATCATCTGCACCTATCTCTAAACCTAAGACACGATCTATCTCTTCAGATTTTGCAGTTAGCATAATTACGGGCGTATTTTTAGTAGCACGTAGCCTTCTGCAAATTTCAACTCCATCTAAGCCAGGTAGGGTAAGGTCTAATAGAATTAACGAGTAATCGTTCTCAATGGCTAAGTTTAGCCCTTCGTTGCCATCCATCGCCATAGTGGTTTCATAACTAACATCAGAGAGATGTAGTTCTAATAGCTTAATGATTTCAGGATCATCCTCAATAATAAGTATACGTTTCATAATCAGTTACGAATAAAGAAAAAAAGTATCACAGAAGAATCACATTTAAAGAAAAACAGTTCTTACAAGGTGATTTTGCTTCGTAGTAGGTCGCATAATATTTTGATAATTACATGAACCTCAAATAATTATTTCCATTTATGGGCATGTAATCATAGCGTAGTCAAAAAATATAAGACAAAAAAAACCTCGATAATTGCTTATCGAGGTCTATATATTTTATGGATTCCTAATTATTCCAATGATCCACATGTTGGTTCATGTCGTCAAATATGTAAGTACCTACCATTTCTTTTCTATACAAAACGGCTAAAAATGTTACTAATAATAACACAGCATATAAAGCTATCATTAAATATCCCAGAGGTAAAAATGTACCCGGTATAAGATGATTTTCAAAATCAGAATAGCTAGACAATACTATTATTGTCTCTACCATTTTATAAATATATACTAATGATATAGCATAAAGAACATATTCTAAGGTTCGCATTGGTGGGTCACTCAATTCCTTCTCACTAATTTTAAACCACAGTACATATAAAAATACTAAGTGAATAACTGATAAAATAGGAAAGATGTAGTTTTCGACTTTGAAAAAATAAAACTTATTGGTGTATAGCCCGTAAAAACTAAAGATATTCAATAAAAACAGTACAACAATAGAAACAATTAATGTTCGTTTCCAAGTAAATAATCCTTTAATAGAATTCATAAAATTTAGTTTTCATTGGTTCGGGAGAACCTTAGTTTCGATGCAATTACGGGGAAGCTGTTGTATTACTTAAAACAATTCGATGAACGGTTAACTTTGTTGTTCAAGACCCTGATTTTAAGTAAACCATACTTTAATATTACTATTTTTTATGAACATTAACAATAATTTACCTATAATAATAGTGTAGGAATGTATAATGTATTTACCACGTAAAATAAAGAATGTAATTAAAAGTAAATGAAGAGAATTTAAACGAGTTGTTTAGTAATGATTATAATGTAATTACATTTACATAATGAAGAAACAGCGTTTTTGTTATTTGGTACGTCTGCAGTATTTGGGCTTTAGATTTAATGGTTGGCAAGTGCAACCTAAGCTACGTACTATTGTAGGTATGCTCAATAAAACATTTACCTTTCTATACACTGATAGTCCCTTTAAAATATTGGGTGCCGGTAGAACCGACGCTAAGGTTTCTTCATTAGATGGTGCATTTGAACTTTTTGTTGAAGAACCATTATTAGACTTAGATCTTTTCTTAAAAGATTTTAATAAAAATCTACCTTCAGATATTCGGTTACTTTCAATTGAACCTATTGGTCAAGATTTTAATATTATAAAGGATAGTAAAACGAAGGAATATAATTACTTTTTTTCCTTCGGATGCAAGAATCACCCGTTTAGCGCACCTTTTATAACCAATTATATAGATGAGCTAGATTTGGAGTTAATGAAACAGGCTGCTTCTCTGTTTGTAGGCACCCATGATTTCAGTGTTTATACAGCATCTTTAAAACCCACTACAATTGCCGTTCGTGAAATTGAAGGATGTACTATTGTAGCTAATGATATTTTAACAGCTAATTTTTTTCCAGAGCATAGTTATATCTTAAAAATTAAAGGAAAGGGATTTATGAGATATCAAATTAGAATGATAATGGGGGCGCTAGTGCAACTTGGTAAACACGAACTTAGCATTGAAGAAATTAAGGCTTCTTTAGTTACTGGTTCTGATCATAAACTAAATTCCATAGCACCTGGTTCTGGCTTAATTTTAAACAAACTTGACTTTAATAAGTAGTTTATAGTTTTAATATATTTATAAAAAATTATTCATGGCTGTAAATAAGAAGCTCAACTTCCCTAAACGTAAAAAGAAAAAGTCTCGCCAGCATAATAAGCTAGGTAAAGCACCAGGAACCATAAGTTACATGGGTGATAAGGAGCTAAGTGACAGTTTAATCTATAGTACTACCTATAATGCTGATGGCTTTGAAACTAATGAATTTGAAAGCTTAGATCAGTTTTTTAAAGAAGAGCGAGCCGACAAAATTTCATGGATCAATGTAGTTGGTATTACAGATGAACCATTTATTGAAAGAATAGGCAAGCATTTTAACTTGAATCCACTGGTGCTTGAAGATATTGTTAATACTGAACAGCGCCCTAAAATAGATGAATACGACGATTATATTTTTGGAATCTTTAGAATGCTATACATTTCTAATGAAGATGAAATCATTGGTGAACATATAGCACTTGTCTTACATGAAAATACCGTTCTGGTTTTTCAAGAAGTTAAAGCTGATGTTTTTGACGGTTTACGAGATCGTATCACCGGTAAACTTGGTCGTATAAGAACTAGGGGAGCAGATTACTTATTTTTCGCCTTACTTGATGCTATCGTTGATAATTACTTCTTAGCCATAGAAAACCTTAATAATAGAATTGAAAATTTAGAAGAAGAGGTATATCAAAATCCTGAGCCGATAGTTGCTAAAAATATACAGCAGTTAAAAAAAGAGGTTTTAAAGATTAGGCGTTGGGTGTTCCCTGTCAAAGAATTGATCAGTAGATTAATTGACACAGAAAATCAATTAATTACCAAAGACACTAAGTTATTCTTGCGCGATGTATTGGACCATACCATTGAAATAAATGAAAGTTTACAGATTTATCGTGAAATGTCTATGAGCTTAATGGAGATGTACATGAGTAATATGAGTAATAAGATGAACGAGGTCATGAAGGTTCTGACCATAATGGCATCTATTTTTATTCCGTTAACGTTTATTGCCGGTGTCTACGGTATGAATTTTGACCATATGCCAGAGCTTCATTATAAATATGGATACTACGTGGTTTGGGCTGTAATGATTATTCTTTTTATAGGAATGATGTTTTATTTTAAAAAGAAAAAATGGCTTTAATAGTTATTCAGAAACTTTCTACTTTATATAGCGCTACAATGCATTTCCATTAAAGATTAAATGTAACGGGTCATTGCTAATAGTACATTTCATATATCTTGCTTATATCTAAAACATTAGATATAAGTGATTTAGATACATTATACAATACTGTGTTTAAGTCTATTATTAACTTAAAATAATATATATGAAAATGAAAACTATTTATATGTCAATTGCCGGACTATTTTTAACGACTGGTACTTTGTTGGCACAAGAAAACAATCAAGAAATATTAGATACCAAAATTTCTAAATCGTACACAATTGATGACGGAAAAAAATTAGTAAAGAATACGGTAGTTATAACTACGAGGAGATTAAATACTGTAGAAAATGCGGAAAAAGATCAAGGGAAAGTAAATCAAGATAGAGTAGTGGATAGTGTTTCTACCATTATCAAAACAGTACAAATAGATAATGACGATGACGATGCCTTTGACGAAAAAATAGTCTTTAGTTATGAGTCCAAAACTCCAGAAGATTTTGTTTTAGTTTCTAAGAATGATGAATTGGTTGTTGCTATGAACGAAGGTGAAAACTTGAAAATAGTTGAAAACTTAAGCTTAAAAAAGAAAGAGGCAGCTGAAAACAAGACCACTTATATATTCACCAATGAACATGGTGAAAATTTAGAGTTCTTAGTGCAAGAGTATAGTAAGCCTATTGATACTGCAATGTTAGAGAAATAATATTGCTATCATGTTAGAACAAAAAAGAGCCGTTTACACGGCTCTTTTTTTTTATATACTATTTTATAAAATATTATAGTTCAAATAAATCTGATGATAAGTAGCGATCACCTCTGTCACAAA
This sequence comes from Maribacter aquivivus, assembly GCF_900142175.1. Lineage (NCBI taxonomy): Bacteria > Pseudomonadati > Bacteroidota > Flavobacteriia > Flavobacteriales > Flavobacteriaceae > Maribacter > Maribacter aquivivus. The sequence continues at coordinate 157,074 of NZ_FQZX01000002.1, forward strand.
CTATTGAAACAATAACACCATGATCTATTTCTTGAGCCAAACGTAAAGCTACTGTAGCCGCACCGCCACTGCTCATACCTGAGAATATTCCTTCTTCTTTAGCCAGTCTTCTAGCCATTGTCTTAGCTTCCAATTCATTGACTTCCATAATACGGTCTACTTTCTTTGGATCAAATATTTTTGGCAAATATTCTTGAGGCCATTTTCTAATACCTGGTATACTTGCATTGTCGCTTGGTTGTACGCCAACTATTTGTATGTCTTTATTTTGTTCTTTTAAATAGGTAGAAGTCCCCATTATAGTACCTGTTGTACCCATTGAAGAAACGAAGTGGGTAATTTCACCATCGGTATCTTTCCATATTTCAGGACCTGTAGTTTTATAATGAGCTTTCCAGTTATTTTCGTTTCCAAATTGGTTCATCATTATATAACCTTCGTTAGTAACCTTACTTTCTGCATAATCTCGTGCACCTTCAATACCTACATTTGAAGGGGTTAAAGTTACTTTGGCTCCATACGCTCTCATGGTCTGTACGCGTTCTTTTGTAGCATTCTCTGGCATTACCAATTCAATATCAAGACCGTAAACACCAGCAATCATAGCTAAAGCAATACCAGTATTTCCACTGGTGGCTTCTATTAGTTTGTCATTAACGGTAAAATCGCCATTATCATAGCCCATTTTAATCATGTTATATGCTGCACGATCTTTTACACTACCACCTGGGTTGTGACCTTCCATTTTAAAATAAACAGAAACATTTGGGTTGGTATTTAGTACCCTTGATTTTACCAGCGGTGTATTGCCAATAAGTGATAATAAAGTATTAGACATGCGGTAATGTTTTAATTTTAATTTCAGGTGTGTGAAAAACTGTTGAATGTGGTGGTACAGATGATGTAATCCAAGCGTTTCCGCCAATTATACTATTTGCGCCAATAATAGTTTCGCCTCCTAAAATAGTGGCATTTGCGTAAATGGTAACGTTATTATCTATGGTTGGGTGACGCTTGGTTTGCTGTAATTTTTTAGCAACAAAGAGTCCGCCTAAGGTAACGCCTTGGTATATTTTTACATCATTCTTAATAATAGCGGTTTCACCTATTACAACTCCGGTACCATGGTCAATATGAAAAGACTTTCCTATTTGTGCTCCAGGGTTAATATCGACACCCGTTTGCCTATGTGCATATTCTGTCATTAATCTTGGTACTAAAGGAAAACCTGTTTTGTATAACTCGTGAGCTAATCTATATACTGAAATGGCATAAAAACCAGGGTAGGCCATATAGACTTCTTCTATAGATAATGAGGCTGGATCACAGTTAACCGTCGCTTCAGCATCAAGATTTAGGCTCTCAAGAACTAAAGGAAGTTTCTCTACATAATTTTCCCAAACCTTTTTACATGGTTTATCGCTTTCCCAACATGCTAAATCTACAAGTTCATCAAATTGTTTTTCAAGTTTATCTAAACTTTCTGCTACTGGTGTTTCAATATCAAACAACATATAAAAAAGAAGGTCGGTGAATTTCTCCGTATTCTTTTTTAAGCGAAATCTTAAATTCGGTTGTTTTTTGTGGGTATTAATCTTTTCGATTATAGATCGATGGTCCATGGGTTTTCATTAGTTCACCAAAATTAACCAAATAAGTAAAAGTACTTCTCATCTAATGGTTAACTTTAGCTTAAAATCACAACAGCTAAGTCGAATGTTAGAAACGAAGATTACAAAAAGCACTTTTCAATTCTTAAATAAGCTAAAGAAAAATAATAATCGAGATTGGTTTACAGAACATAAAGCGGAATTTAAAGCGGAGGAAACTAAAGTAAAAAGCTTTTTCAATCTTGTACTTGAAAAGCTAAAGACACATGATGAAATTGAAAAATTAAAAGTATTTAGAATTTATAGAGATGTTCGCTTTTCTAAAAATAAAACTCCTTATAAAAGTAATTTATCAGCCTCTTTCTCTAGGGCGGGTAAACATCGTAGAGGTGGGTATTACCTACAGGTAGAACCTGGTAATAGCTTTATTGCGGTAGGATTCTGGAACCCAGAAAAAGAAGATTTATTGCGTATTAGAAAAGAGTGGGAGTTAGACACTACCGAATTGACAGCTATTATTGATAATAAAAAATTTAAGTCTATTTGGGGACCAATAGTTGGCGATGAATTAAAAACTGCCCCTAAAGGTTTTGATAAGGAAGACCCTAACATTGAATTTATTCGCAAAAAGCAATTTATTTTCGTGAAGAACTTTACGGATAAGGAAGTCTTATCGGATGATTTTGCCGATAAGGTTAACGAAAGTTTTATAGCAATACGCCCTTATTTCGATTTAATGAGTTCTATTCTAACCACTAATCTAAATGGCGAATCTTTACTTGACTAATTCGTATTTATCAAAGTACTGAATTTGATCTTGAATTCTTTTTACGACCATATTCATCATTCTCTTATTTAGTGCTGAAGAGTTTTTGATATAAATATCATATTCTTCAACTGTAAATTGACCTATGATCATTCCCTTAAGGGAGTTTCTGAATTTAATATCTTTTTGAATTGATTTCGCGATGTAATCTATACGTTTTTCAATCTTTAACTCATAAAAACTATTCTTCATTTTTTTGATATAATTCTGAAAAGAAGCGAGAAGTAAATCATTTTGAAGTTTAAGAATTGGGCGTAACGTTTCATTCTGAAATCGTTCGTCTTCGCTCATGTTGGGCATTATTTTGGCAGAGGCAATTGTTGGTCTTATTGATTGTAGTTTCTGTGTCCTGTCCATCAAATTTTGATTTTACTTAAAGGTACGTATTAGATAAAATGTCTGCTTAACCGTTTAAATAAGTTTTTAACCTGTTATGAACAAAGTCTTTCAAGACAAAATATATGGATAGAAATTAGGGTTTTCATAATTCTCTCTAGAGACAATTGTTAATATGTAAAGTATTAAATACGCAATTGTTACAATTGGTAAATCGCTCTGCTTATAACTGCAAAATTGTGTTGATGAGAATTTTTAGACATAACTTTGCAAAGTAAATTTTCAAAAAAAGAAACTATGAGATTTCATACTAGAAAATTAGTAAAACCTGGTGATTTGAATTCTAACGGAACGTTGTTTGGAGGTCGATTATTAGCTTGGATAGATGAAGAAGCAGCACTTTACGCCATAATTCAGTTAGAAAATGGTAAAGTGGTTACCAAATATATGTCAGAAATTAATTTCATGAGCGCTGCCGTTAAAGGCGATGTTATTGAAATTGGTATTGAAGTGGTTAAGTTTGGTAAAACTTCATTAACCCTTAACTGCGAGGTTCGTAATAAAATGAACCATGAAACAATTGTTACTGTAGATAACATCATTATGGTAAACCTTGGTGAAAACGGAAAACCTGCAGCACACGGTAAAACTAAAATAGAATTTGTAAAAGATCGCCTAGCGGCAATGGGTGAGGATCATTAACTCTCACCCATTTCTTTAGCAATTTCTTGTACTTGGTCAAGTACTCTCATAAGGTTACCGCCCCATAATTTAGCAATATCTTCTTCAGTATAGCCACGTTCTACAAGTTCTAGGGTTACATTGAAGGTTTCAGAAGCATCGTTCCACCCCTCAATACCACCGCCACCATCAAAGTCAGAGCTGATACCAACGTAGTCAATGCCTATTAGCTTTACTATATAATCTATATGGTCTACGAAATCTGAAACATTTACTGCTTCAGGAGCGTAAGACTTGTTAGCAACTAATTCTTTTCCTATTTTTAAAACCTTTGGATAGTTTTCCATAAAGGCTTCTTTATCAGCGTCAGATAGGCTTGAGAACTGAGATCGCTCATACCAAGCTATATCTAAAGAATCAGCTACTTTTTCATAAATAGATTTCATGTAGGCAGCTCTAGCATCATGTTTTTCAGTATTTAAGTATGAGCTAAACGCAACGGTTTGTACTACGCCGCCATTTTCTTTCATCATCATTAACTGCTCATCATCTAAGTTTCGACTATGGTCACATAATGCTCTTGCAGATGAATGAGATGCTATTATTGGTGCTTTTGATAATGCTATCATTTGTTTCATAGCTTCTTTTGAAGGGTGAGAAACATCTATCATGATACCTAACTTATTCATTTCTACTACAGCTTCCTTGCCCAAATCGCTTAATCCGTTATGCAACCAAAAATCATCGGCTTCACCGGTATTAGAATCTGAAAATTGACTATGGCCATTATGAGCCAATGAAATATAACGGGCACCTAAATCATGGTAGGTTTTAAACTGCGTTAAATCTGTTCCGATCGGGTAGGCGTTTTCAACACCGATCATTGCAGCTTTTTTTCCAGCCCCAACAATTCGTTGTACATCCGCAGATGTTAACGCTAATTCTATTTCTTCAGGAGCAATATCTTCGCACAATTTATGGATAGCTTCAAATTTTGACATGGCGTTCTCCTTTGCCTTGGCATAACCTTCATCTGTCAACGTATCTTGTCCTGTATAAACGATGAGCCAAGTGACGTCTAAACCACCTTCTTTCATCTTAGGTAAATTAACTTGGTTATCTAACCTCTGACTGTAATTTACACTGTCTACAAAGTTTTTGACATTGATGTCATTATGTGTATCAATAGTAATAACAGCATCATGAATTCGATGTGCTTTTTCTAAGGTAGTTTCTTCAATTTTCTCTTTTTTTTCTCCGCAAGAGATTACGGTTATAGTACATAATAAATAGATGAACTGCTTCATGTAGTAAGTTTAGACCTACAATTTAAGTGTATTCACAACAAATAACCACTCTTAGAGAACATTTTATTGTTCTCGCAACTGTATTGATGCATTTTTAGATAAATATTAACAAAACCCCCATAAACTAAAGAATACCTATTTATGTCAATTTCAAAAACTAAGGATTTACTTGGTCAATTATCTCAACTAGAAAGAACAGTTAGCGAATTCTCTTTTGAAGAATTAAATGCTAATGAAGCTAAAGAGTTAAAAAGCTCTTTTAATATTTTTCGATCTAGTTTAGAAAGACATATTTATACACCTAAATCGGATCAAAGTGTTTCTGAAAAAACAGAGGTTCCTGCAATAGAAAATCAAGAGATTTCAGAAAAGCAGTTTATAACTCATGTTAGTCACGAAATTAGAACTCCGTTGAATAGTATAATTGGGTATGCAAATCTTTTAAAAGAAGAAAAGCTAACTCGTGGTCAACATAAAAAAGTAGATGCCATACAATTTGCATCAAATACACTTTTGAAACTGATCAATGAAGTTTTAGAATATTCTAAATTATCTTCTGGTAACAACAATTTTGAAACGGTAGATTTTAATCTACATAGTTTACTTAAAGATGTTATGTTCTTATGTGAAACATTGATTTTAGATCGCAAAATAGAGCTATTAATAGATATCGACGAGAACGTACCTAAAATTATTAAGGGGGATCCATCTAAGCTATCTCAAATACTACTTAACCTTTTAGGTAATTCAGTAAAGTTTGTACATCAAGGATTTATAAAATTAGAGGTTTTTACTAAAGAACAAATTAATAATGAATGTCTTATAGAATTTTCTGTTGCCGATACTGGTATTGGCATCTCTAGTGAAAAAATTAAGACCATATTCAACAGTTATACACAAGCAGAAAATGATACTTCTAAAAAATATGGTGGTACAGGACTTGGATTGACCATAACTAAAGAAATTATAGATAAGCTGAACGGCGAAATAGAAATTGATAGCACTATAGATAGCGGAACAACTGTTCGGTTTAGAATGCCTTATGCTATTGGTAACGCCACTACGGCTTCACGTAAATCTTTAAAGAAGGATACAAAAAAGAAGAATAGCGGATTATTAGCAGGTACTGAGATATTGATATTTGAAGATAATGAAATGAACCAACATTTAATTGTTGAGCAATTGACAAAATGGGGCTGTAAAGTTCATGTAGATGTTGATTTAGACAAAGGCTTGTACTTACTGTCTTCTAGAAAAATTGATCTTATTTTGATGGATTTAAAAATGCCAAATCAAAACGGATTTGAAGTGTCTAAAGAGATACGAAAACATAAAAACAAAAAAGTAAATTCAGTTCCAATTATTGCCTTTAGTGCAGATTTTACCGAGCAAGACAGTAAAGAATGTAAAGAAATAGGAATTAATGATTTTCTATTGAAACCCTATACCCTAGATGATTTAATGGCCACCATTGTAAAGAATAAAAAACTAAATACAAATACTGCAGATTTTGCCTCAATACTTCAAAAACCAATGATAGAATTAAAAGAAACCACGGTTGTAAATCTAGATAGTCTGATGAAAGATTGTTTCGGAGAAATTGATATGCTAAATGAATTAGTAAAGTTGTTCAAGTTGAACGCAATTGAGTTCATTGGTAATGTGAAAATTCATCTAAAGACTGAGAATTTAAAGGAAATTGCTTTATCTGCACATAAATTAAAAGCTGGTTTTGCAATGATAAAAGCTGACGGCATGCGAAAGTTAATTGTTGAGCTAGAGAATAGTTGTAAAACAAATCAACCTGAAAAAGTAAAAGAGTTGTATAAAATTTTCTTGACCGATTATCCATTATTAGAAGAGAATTTGAGCAATGAACTAGAAAAAATGAATAAAAAGTAAGATGGGAAAAAGTGTACTATTAGCAGATGACGACCAACTTTTAGCCTCTTTATTAAACTTTAGGCTAAAAAAAGGAGGCTATACAGTACATCATTCCGTTAACGGAAAAGAAGTAAAAGAGTATTTAGAAAATACAATGCCCGACATAATCGTGAGCGATATTATGATGCCATATTTTTCTGGTATTGAGCTTATAGATTATGTGCGAAATGAACTTAAATCAAATACACCTATAATTATTATATCATCGGCCGGTAATGAACAGAACGTTCTCACCGCTTTTGAATTAGGTGCAAATGATTTTATTACGAAACCAGTAAGTCCAACAGAATTATTAGTTAGAATAGCACGAGAAATAAATAAGTAAATAAGATAAAATTTGTTGATTCCCCCTAATCAAATCAAAATATCGATAATAACTGCACCAGAATTCAATTTAGAATATCTCTGGTGGCTGACTATACTGTTTTTTGTATTGTCTGTAATATATTTTATTGGTGTATTTATAATCAGAAATAGAATTACATCTACCAATAGTCGAACAAAAAATAAGAAGGTCGAGTTTTCCCCCATGATCAATGAATTTCTATTCTATGAAGATTCAAATACTAAGGAGGAAAAAATGAATTACTTAAATCTAAAAGTTCAGATTAGAGAATTGATTAAGAATAATTTCGATAGAGATGTTCTTACAGAGGTTTTGCTTGATTTACGAAAAGATTTATCTGGGCAGTCTCAAGCTGTTTTAATAGAACTTTATACTGATTTGGGACTACATCATGACGCTTATGAAAAATTAGGCAGCAGAAAATGGCAAGTAGTTTCTAGCGGAATAGTAGAATTGACCACGATGGAGGTTGATGAGTCGTATGGCTTAATTATAAAATTCATTAACCATAGGCAAAGTACCATTCGTAAACAGGCAGAAATTGCGGTAGTAAATCTTCGAGAAGAGGGTATTAAATATTTTCTAGATAATACCAAGTTTAAGATTGCTGAATGGCAACAATTGAAGTTGTTAGATGTACTTAGACATAAACCTAATTATAATCCGCCTCAATTCGCACTATGGTTGACTTCTACCAATACTCACGTGGTGTTGTTCTCCTTACGCTTGATCAAATATTATAGTCAGAACGGTGCTGAAGAATCTATTATAACGCTTTTAAAGCATAAGAACCGGGATATACAGGCAGAAGCTATTGAATGCATTAAAGATTTTTATTTTGTGAATGCTTTAATCACTTTAAAATTGGTGTATTCCAAGACTAGTCATGATATCAAAATAGCAATTTTAGATGCCATTGGTGAATTGGGTACAAAGGCAGAAGTCTCCTTCTTAGAAAATCTGCAATTAACAGAACGTAATTTTAATATCAAAAGCAAAGTAATAGGTACACTCAACAAAATTGATCCTGAAAGAGTTTTACCTACAAAGAATATTTCTAAGCCAGATTTTTATGATGTTAAATGGGATGATGCAATGCAAGAAGAAGAGCATGCAATAATTGACAATCATGAAGATATAGTACTACATAATGGTATTGCAGATGTTTCTACTGAGATAGATTCTGAACCTATACTTACTGACGAAACAAGCGAAATATCATCTTCCTTTGAAGAAGAAATAATATCTAAAGAAACTGAAGAGGTAATGAATGAAGAGTTTGTTAATGAAGAGCACACTGAATTTGAAGCAGAATTGCAACAAAATGGTACAGAGAAGGTCAGCTCTTTAGAAGATATCGATTTAAGTTTTTTACCTCATATTAAAGAGGAAGAAGCATTAGAGGAAAGACTAGAAAAAACTGGGGTAGTTGTAGACAATGAGCAAGAACAAGATGTAGAAGAAGAATTTACTTTTAGTTTTCTGCCATTTGTGGTAGAAGAAGATGTTATTGAAGAAGTAACCACTTCTTATGATGATGACGATTTTAAACCATTGTTTGAATTAGACAATGAATTAATGGGAGAAGTACAAGAAGAAAGTGCTGTTAACCCTCTAGATAATGCTTCTACGAATTTAACTCATGATTTTGATTGGACTACTTTAAATTCAGAAAACGAAGAGCGGAATAAAAAAGTCGTTGTTAGTGTAACCGATTCGGCTGAACCTCTTATTTCTTTTGAAAACGATAATGTTTCATTCGCGGCAAACTTTATGCCTCAAGAAGAGCTTGATGCAATGGTAATGTTAGAAAATATTTCTGAACTGGGTGACTGTCGCGAACTCATATTACTATATCAAATTATAGAAAAAAATAGTTCTAAAGTGGTTATTGAAAGAGCGAATGAATTAATTCAGAAATTCTCTTATCAATCACCACGACCTAATGAGTTGTTTTCAGATGATAATGACCTTTCAGAAAGTGTATTTACCGACATTTATAATCTAGCCGATTATGAGACTAAACTTATGCTTATTGGTGAAATAAAAAAGGTAGGTGACGAGAAAGAAATTGATTTATTGGAAAGCGTTATTCAATCTGAATCAAAAAAACTTGTAAAAAAGGCCACCGAGGCTTTAGAATTTATAAAGTCGCAGTTATTAGAACTTGATGATAAACCTAGTAGCACTTCAGACGAAGATTCTATTTTAGATGTTGCTTTTGAGTTAGAATCAAATAATTCTATAAAATATAAGGGAACAGTTTCAAACGAAAATGGTTCTACCTTATTTGATCAGTTATGTTCCATGTCTAACTCCTTATACAGAAAAAAGGATGGATAGTGAACTATTTGGTGTGGTATTGGAATACATCAATTTTGTATTCTTTGTTTTTACCTTAATTCTGTTTGTACTGTTTTCATTAATGGCGTATTTCTCTACAAAGAACTCTCTTCATTATAGAAATAAAAACAGCTTTACAGATATCACCAAAATAATGGCTTCACCTTTGGCGCCAACAATCACTATTATAGCTCCTGCTTATAATGAGGGGTTAACCATTGTAGAAAACATTCGTTCGTTATTATCACTTCAATATGTCAATTATGATGTAATGGTGGTAAACGATGGTAGTAAAGATGATACTTTACAAAAATTAATAGATTCTTACGACTTAGAGAAAATTGATGTTGAAATGGATCCCGACTGGAAATCTAAACCAGTTCGCGGTATCTATAAATCAAAAAATAGGGCTTTTGAAAAGCTTACCGTTGTAGATAAAATGAACGGTGGTAAGTCTGATGCTTTAAATGCCGGTGTTTCTTTATCTACCAGTAAATATGTTGGTTGTATTGATGTAGACTGTCTTTTACAACCAGATGCTTTATTACACGTTGTCAAATCATTTTTTCAAAGATCTAAGAAAAGAGTGATTGCGGTGGGCGGCGTAATTCGTGTAGCCAACTCTTGTATTATACAAGGTGGTCAGCTTGAAGAAATTAGACTGCCTACAAATTGGTTGGCTAGATTTCAACTTTTAGAGTATACCCGTTCCTTCATTTTAGGTAGAATGGCGTGGGGTAGAATTGATAGCCTTCTTATTATTTCTGGTGCTTTTGGTTTTTTTGAACGTGAAATTGCATTAGCGGTGGGTGGGTATGATACCGACACTGTTGGTGAAGACATGGAAATTGTCTTTAAGATGCGTCGGTATATGCATGATAGAAAAGAACCGTATACGATAGAATATATTCCTGATCCATTGTGCTGGACCGAGGTTCCTGAAGATCTTAATATTCTTGTAAACCAAAGAGACCGTTGGGCTCGTGGTAACTTAGAAACATTGTTCAAGCATAAAGACATGTTGTTCAATTCTAAATATGGTAGACTTGGTTTATTAAGTTATCCATATTGGTTTTTCTATGAGTGGCTTTCTCCGTTATTAGAGTTTTTTGGCTTTTTTACCATTTTACTTTTTGCCTACTTAGGAATTCTTAATTGGGAATTCTTTTTCATGATTACGTTGGCGATATTTCTGTTTTCTATTATGATTTCATTCTATGCCATTCTTTGGGATGTGTATTCATATAATCAATACCGAAAAACAAAAGACATTTTAATATTAATGGGTCTGGCAATTCTAGAGCCTTTCATTTTTCACCCAATAGTAGTGTACGCTGCAGTTAGGGGTAACTATAAAAAATTATTCAAAATAAAATCTGGTTGGGGATCCCAAGTTAGAAAAGGTTTTGCAAAAGCATCATAAAAAGCAATGAACACAAGTCAAATAGATAGATATTCCTTAAAGCAGTATACCCGGCTTATGATATCCTTTTTCGGATGTTTGTTCGTGTTGACGCTTTTTCAATACGGCATGCTGTATTACAAAGGGGTTATCGATACTATTTTTTCGGTAAGCTTTTTAAAGGCTATTGTTCATCAAATAGGTTTTACTGCATTAATGGGTATTGTGATGGTATTTCCTTTCAATTTTTGGGAAAACTTGCGCTCCAAATACGGCTTTAACCTTGTCTTTGTTTTATTGAGTTTTGTACTCATATTCGAAGCACTACTAACTGCATATTACTGTACTACTTTAGTGCCTTTAGGCTCAGATATTTTAGGATATAGCTATTCAGATATGAAAATAACGATAGCTAATTCTGGCGGATTCATGATTTCAATTTATCTGTTAATAGGTATATCTATATTAATAAGTCTATTTTTAATACTGTACAGAGTCACTTCTAAAGTCTATCATCGTATTAGCAAAATGTACCCGTTTACTATTGTTTTGTTCAGTCTTTTTATGGCTTCTTTATTTACAGACGGTAAACCTATTAATCAGAATAAAGTACAATACCTGGCTGTTAATGTATACAACACAAGTACCGAAGACAATTCGTATACCTCAAATGAAGAATATCCTTTGGTGCAAAGCGCAAATGTAGAAAATGTGTTGGGTGAGTATTTTCAGCTAAAAGAAGAGAAACCCAATATCGTCTTTATAATGGTTGAAGGTTTAGGTAGGGATTTTGTTGGGGAAGGTGCCGAGTACGGCGGTTTCACTCCGTATCTAGATTCTCTAACCACAAAATCATTATACTGGGAAAATTTCCTGAGTAATACCGGTAGAACTTTTGGAGTGTTGCCATCATTATTAGGCTCATTGCCTTTTGGCAAAAGCGGATTCATGGAACTTGAAGAATATCCAAACAAACTTACCATGTTCAGCGTTCTTAAAAATAATGGGTATCATACGTCATTTTATCAAGGCACCAATAGTTCTTTTGATAAGGTAGATCGATTTCTAACTAGTGAGAATGTTGATTTTGTATTAGATAAATCAGGATTCGGAAGTAAATATCAAAAACAAGCTGAAGATGCCGCTGGTTCTTCTTGGGGATATCCTGATATGGAATTGTTCAAGAAAAGCCTAAGTTTTGAAAGAAGTGAAAATCAACCACGCTTAGAGGTGTACATGACTATTAGTACGCATGAGCCTTTTATTCCACCTAATCAAGATTTATTTGAAGGTAAAGTAAAAAATATATTAGCAAATGGTGATTTTGACTCAAGAGTAGAGAAAATCATTGAAAAAAATGATAACGTTTTTGCTACACTATTGTATACCGATGATGCTATAAAATGGTTTATGCAATCATACAAGACGCAGCCAAATTACGAGAATACTATTTTTATAATTACTGGCGACCACAGGCTTATACCAATTCCACAGCGTAATAATATTAGCCGTTTTCACGTGCCTATGATTATGTACAGCCCAATGTTGAAAACGACTCGTAAAATGAGTTCTGTTTCTTCACATTTTGATGTTACTCCGTCTATATTGGCTTTGCTATCCAATTCTTACGAATTGAAAATGCCTAAAAAGGTGGCGTGGATGGGTGGTGCACTTGATATGGAAACTGCATTTAGGTCCACAAAGAATATTCCGTTGATGCGTAATAAGAATGAATTGAAAGAATATATCAGTGGAGAAAAACTCTACACCGATGGCGATATCATGGAGCTTGATGAAGATATGAATATCAGTTCTGCTTTTGGCGGTGGCGCTATTGAATCTACTTTAGAACGATTTAAATCTGTCAATCATTACGTTACTACAGAGAACAAGATAATTCCTGATAGCTTGGCAATATTCACGATTCAAAAAGAACAATTTACGGATAGTGAAACGGTATGGCTGAACAGTGTTTACGATGGTAAAGATTCTGACAAGGGATATTTTAAGGCGAGGGATTTAGCATGGAATAAAAAATGGGACAAAGCCTTGTTACTATGCCGTTATAACCTTTCTGGTGCTCCTAGTCATATAGATACTAAAATATTAATGGGAAGAGTTAATTCATGGCAAGGTAACCATGAAAAGGCTGCGGAGATATTACAAGAATGTATTTCTATTAATCCCAATTATATAGATTCTTATGCTGCGCTTTTCGATGTTTACTATTGGTCAGATAAATTAAAAGAAGGTTTAGCGCTAATTGATAAGGTTGAAGCAAATAGTTCTAGTGCCAATGAAATTGCAGATAAAATTTCTAGGGCACGAACAATTGCAAGAAATGCCGGTATTGAAGTTCACAAACCAAAACAAGAAGAACCTGCTAATACTATTGCATCCATCAAATAATGAGAAAAATATATTTACATATCATTCTTTTGATTCTATTAACCAGCGTATTTCGCGTCAGTGGTCAAGATGTTACGGGTAATTTCGATACTGCATATGCATTGGCATATGAAGGCAAAACCAATACAGCACATAATATGCTGTATTTAATGATTAATAAGCCTGCTACAGATATTGATACTTCAATATTATGGGCGAGTACGTTAAGCTGGCGTGGTGATTATGATTTAGCACGTGCTGAATTCAATGCTATATTATCAACTACTAAGAATAATAGAGAGGTTTGGATTTCTGCGGTTAAAAACGAACTGTATGCAAAAAACTATGCTACAGCATTGGGACTGTCCAATAAAGGTTTAGTGCAGATAGAAAATGATAAAGAACTAATAAGGCTTAAAGCTATAGCTACTGAAGGTGTTAGTGGTTTGCAGTATGCAGATGATGGTTGGTATAATGTAGATAGTGCTGTGAAAACGAAACTAGTAACAGGAAAAAAACAAAAACCAACAGTAGCGAAGAATATTGAAGATAAGAATGAAGAATTGGAAAGAAAAACACCGGTTACAGAAGAGAAGTTAAAGAACTCTGTAATGGTAAATAGTTCCGTAACTGTTTTTGACCAGCGTTTTGATCCCATTACCACATCAAGTATTGCTTATAAAAGACAGACTCCCTTTGGGTCTATTATTCCAAGAATTAATAATAGTAATAGAGTAGGTAAAAACGGTATTCAATTAGACCTAGATCTGTACCCAAAAATTGCAAAAGGCTTCTACGCTTACGTCAATTACGGTTATTCAGAATCAGATCTGTATCCTAATCATAAGGTTGGTGGCGATATTTACTACAACCATAAAAGTGGTTTAGAATTCTCTGGCGGTGGTAGATTTATAAACTTTACAACTAGAGATATAAAATCCATTACCAACTCAATAGGCTATTATAAGGGCAACTATTATTTCTCGTTACGCTCATATATAACACCTGAGTCTAATAATCTCACTAGGGTCTCGGGTAACTTGTTAGTACGTAAATATTTAAAGGATGCTGAAAATTATATGGGCTTAAATGCAGGTTATGGCTTTTCACCGGAGTTGAGACAATTTACTTCGGGCGATCAATTGTTGGCAGAAACACTACTGTATATAGAATCGCAACGATTAAGTTTTGAATATCAATTCACTAGTAAGAATAATTTAAGTGCTTACAGAACTAATGTGGGTGTTTTGCGTCAAGAACAATCTTTTGATCCTGGCAGTTATTTTTATTCTATCTCTGCAGGTTTAACCTATGAGTTTAATTTCTAGACTTCATAGCAGGTATCCACTTATCGGCATACATTCCATAAACCAATCCCAACTCATTATCATAAACATATTGCTCATCTTTACCTGTATCGAAGTTTACGTTGAAGACATATACTTTAATACCTGCGTCTCTTAATTGTATCATCAATTTTTTCTGGCTTGCGATTATTCTTCTTGATACCGCTACGTGACTAACATTATTTACTCTAAGAAAATTTACTTTGTCTCCTTTAATCGCCATTAATGGCTCTTGAGAAATCATTGTATGTATACCGTGCTCAGAAGCCTTTTCTACTGCCATAACACTAAAGAGTTCCATAATAAGACGGTCTTTATCTATAAATGCATCAGCGAAGGCAATTGGATCATTAACCTTATCTGTAATTAGGGTTGCATCAGGGTGATTCTTAAACCAAGCATTTATTCCATCCATATCTAAGGTAGTATAATCACCATAAATTTTCTGTTCCATAAATTGGGCGTGAGTAGGAGGTAAGCTTCCCGTAAAATCTGTAAAACGTGCCCACATATTCCAATCATGTGCGGCTACCAATTTTCCGTCAGATGTTTCTATAATGTCCAATTCAAAATTCCGGAAACCCTTTTTATAATTTTCGTCTAATGCGTGTTTAGAGTTGGTAGATTTTACGCCGTTAATCTCTCCACCTGCATGGGCAATGTACCTATCTATATTTGATTCAAATTCATACACCTCTTTTGGAAAGTAAATTGCTGTACTGCCAATGCTTGATGTAATACTTAAGGTTTCTGTGACGGAATTATCATTTACCTGTTCAACGATAACACCATTTATATTATGCATAGTATATGCTTGTCTTCCTTTTAATGCGCTTAATTGTAGAAAACCTAAATCAGATAACTGTTTTTCAAATTCTGATAATTGTGCTGCTGCAGAATCATGTGCCAATATTGCAAAAATTGCATTAGACGCTTTCATCTGAGTTAGTACTTCTAATAATTCTTTTACATCTTCTTTACTACCATAAGTGTCAAAAGTCTTGAACTCAATTTTATTATCGGCTTGTAGATGCACAATAGTTAATCCGCGTTCTATTGATTCGGTTTGTGAGTCGTACGTAAATGTACTTCGCTCATGTGTATTAAAACTATGACTGTTTAGTACTAGTTCTATTGAGCTCAAATCTTTAATAGGGAAATCTATCGTATTTACATTCTCGGCTTTTGTCGAAGTCAATGTAAAAAGGAAAAGTAATAGATATATAACTTTGAAGTTAAATAGCATAAGGGGGAATCTCTTCATTATAATTTAATTAAAGCCTTTATTAAAGATATATATTTCTATACCTCTATTATAAAACGTTACTACTTAAATGGTATTGTAGCACTAAAACCTTCTTTTTCTCGGTATTAACTTGTTATGACTAAGAACATCCTTATTTCTTATACTAGATATGAAGATTCTTACGCTCATTTCAATTTCTAAAAGGTATTGATGAAATTATAAAGAGCACGTTTTCATAGGCTTATCGTTAAAATACCAATAAACAGGATGAAATACACCTTTGTAAAACCCTGTAAAATATGGTATTGAGCGAGTTAATATGCTTTACAACACCTTTTCAAGGGTTTTACAACATATTTAAATTGGTTCACCACATTTTGTTGTCACACCCTTATCATCAGTATATATTTACTTCAAGATATGAATGTCCAAATTAAGATTAACTTTTAAACCTACAATATGCTTTACGACACCTACGGTGAAGAATACCTTGTGTTTCTTCAAGATTTAAATGAGATTCTTAGTATCAACGAATTAGCTGAGTTGGACTATATGTAAAAGTCAAATAAACCAAAACCAAAAAAAATAATCCCATGGCACACCAAAATCAAGATTTTTCATCTTATCAAAACTTTATTCAGGATCTTAATAGTATCCTTGTAAATTTTAATATCAACAAATTAACCTATTCATAGTGTTTCAAAACATTAAGAAAAAAGAAAGCGCCCGTATAAACGGGCGCTTTCTTTTTTTAAAATAATACTAAGGTCTATCCTAAATATGTCTTTAACAATTTACTTCTAGAGGCATGACGTAATTTACGAATTGCCTTTTCGCGAATTTGTCTTACACGTTCTCTTGTTAAATCGAATGTCTGTCCAATTTCTGCTAAAGTCATTGATTGTTGATCACCGATACCATAATAAAGTTTAACAACATCTGCCTCTCTTGGCGATAATGTATCTAAAGCTCTATTGATTTCAGTATTCAAAGACTGTTGTAATAAAACATTATCTGGTCTTGGAGATTCACCTGAACGTAAAACGTCATATAGGTTAGAATCTTCGCCTTCACGTAAAGGTGCATCCATAGATACGTGTCTACCTGAATTCTTAAGTGATTGCTTCACTTCAGAAACTGTCATTTCTAATTCTTTTGCAATTTCTTCTGGAGAAGGCGGACGTTCGTGTGCCTGCTCTAAATAAGAAAATGTCTTTTTTATTTTATTTATTGAACCAATTTTGTTCAACGGTAAACGAACTACTCTAGATTGTTCAGCTAAAGCTTGTAATATAGATTGTCTGATCCACCATACGGCATAGGATATAAACTTAAATCCTCTAGTTTCATCAAATCTTTTTGCTGCTTTAACTAAGCCTAAATTTCCTTCATTAATTAAATCTGGTAATTTAAGACCTTGATTTTGATATTGTTTTGCTACTGAAACTACGAATCTTAAGTTTGCAGTGGTTAATTTTTCCAAAGCTGCTTGACTACCTTCGCGAATCTTCTGCGCTAGTTCTACCTCTTCATTCGCTGTAATCAAATCAATTTTACTGATATCTTGCAAATATTTATCCAGTGATTTCGACTCACGATTCGTTACCTGCTTGATAATCTTTAGTTGCCTCATATGTGTGTATGGAATTTAGAAGTTGTACAAGTTTACAACATACCGCTTTTTATCCGTATATCCTAATCAATTACACTATACTTCTACAGCATTTATTAGCTTTAACAAAGATTTAAGCTTTTAGGACTTTCTTTCTGTAAAGCGTATTTTTGAATATAGACACTGAATTTTTATGAGTAAACGGGCCTTAAAAACATACCTATCCAAGCTTCCAAAAAAGGCTTTGGAAGAACAAATAGTAGAGCTATACGAGAAATTTCCGACCGTAAAAACCTATTATGATTTTGCATTTAACCCTAAAGAAGATAAATTGGTGCAAGATGCAAAAGCTAAAATATCTAACGAATATTTTCCGCTAAAGCGAAGAAGACCTAAAGCAAGACGTTCTGTTGCTCAAAAATTCTTAAAGCATTTTATTAAGTTGGGGGTTGACCCACATTTAATTGCTGATGTTATGTGCTATAATCTAGAAATTGCACAAACCTTTTCGATGGAGAAGAATGTTCCCGATTCCTTTTATAGAAGCATGCTAAATTCATTTAACGAGGTTATTCAATTTACTACCGTGCAGGGTGTCTTTCCTGAATTTAGAGAGCGAATTTTAAAAATATATACCGAAACACAAAATCAGAAATGGCTTTTTGAAGAAGAATTCTCAAAGGCATTGGACATTATAGATTAGCATATGGCGATAGTAGTTATTAGACAGGATAATAAAATAGAACTTTGGAAAAATGCCTTACAAAAGGCAGATAGCTCTTTAAAGGTGTATAGTTATTTAGAAGATCACCCAAAAGACGAAATAACCATGGCGGTCATCTGGAAGCATCCTAAAGGTACACTTGCCAATTACCCTAATTTAAAATGTATTGCTTCTGCCGGTGCTGGGGTAGATTATATTTTTGAAGATGAAACACGTCCTAAGAACATTCCTATTACACGCATTGTAGATCCTTTTTTAGCAGGTGATATGTCTGAGCATGTACTAAGTGTTATTCTCGCTCATCTAAAGAATTTAAACGTTTATAAATTAGACCAGGTTGCCAATGTATGGGAACCAAAGGAGTACTTAAGAATAAAAGATGTTACCGTAGGGATCCTAGGTCTTGGTGAATTGGGAGCACTTACAGCTACTGATCTTACCAGATTCGGATTCAAGGTACAAGGGTGGAGTAGGAGTAAGAAAAATATTAATGGTGTTAAGACCTTTTCTGGTGCTGATGAACAACAAGAGTTCTTAAAAACTACCAATGTTTTAGTATGTTTATTACCATTAACTCCCGCAACCGAAGGTATTCTAAACAAAGAGCTATTGTCTCGACTTCCTAAAAATGCATATGTTATTAATGTTGCCCGTGGCGGCCATTTAGTGGACAAAGATTTAATTGAGTTATTAGATGCAGACCATTTATCTGGGGCTTGTTTAGATGTATATCATACAGAACCATTACCTAAAACACACCCTTTTTGGAATCATAGAAAAGTGCATATGACTCCGCATTATGCCAGTGTTTCAGATACCAATTCTGTAATTCCGCAGATTGTTGAAAATTACAAAAGGTTAAACTCTGGAGAAAAACTGCAAAATTTGGTAGATTCTGACAGGGGCTACTAATATTGTTTTTTTCAAGTTTTTTATTTCCTAGACCCATAAAAATCTCATAATTTTATAAGGTTTTTGCATTATTAACATAAATAAACGCCTACAAACCTTTTGAAGCTACATAACGATACTACTGAGAAGACCCTGTACGATTATCAAGAGGAGGATCTACATTCCATTTTTAAATATTTAGATGAGAATGGCGATAATTCTAATTTGTTATACCAATTGCCTACCGGTGGTGGTAAAACTGTAGTATTTTCTGAAATTGCCAAGCGCTACATTGCAAGAACTAATAAAAAGGTAATTGTACTTACACATCGTATAGAGTTAAGTCAGCAGACGTCTAGAATGTTGAACGGCTTCGGTGTTAAGAATAAAATCATAAATAGCGAAGTAAAAGAGTGGCAAGATCAAGATGAGTTTATGTGTTTTGTGGCCATGGTAGAAACGCTGAACAATCGTTTACAAGAAGAGAAAATCGAGATTAATAATATCGGACTCGTTATTATTGATGAAGCGCATTACAACTCGTTTCGTAAGCTCTTTAAATTCTTTGAAAACTCCGTTATTCTTGGGGTTACCGCTACTCCGTTAAGTTCTAATATTAAACTACCCATGAAAGACAACTATAAAAAGTTGATCGTGGGCGAGTCTATAGAATCGTTGATTCAGAAAAAGTTCTTGGCAAAGGCAAACATGTATAATTATGATGTTAGCCTACAGACCCTAAAACTTGGTATTAGCGGTGATTATACGGTAAAATCTTCTGATGAATTATATGGTAACCACAGCATGCTTAACAAGCTTGTTTCTGCCTATAATGAAATAGGTAAAGGCACAAAGACCTTAATTTTCAATAATGGTATTAATACGTCCAGGTATGTTTGTGAGACTTTTAAAAAGGCAGGTTATAACATTCGCCATTTAGATAATAAGAATAATGCTACGGAGCGAAAAGAGATACTAAAATGGTTTAAAGAAACGCCCGATGCTATTTTGACATCGGTAAGTATTTTGACTACGGGTTTTGATGAACCTAGTGTAGAGACTATTATATTGAACCGTGCTACACGTTCTTTAACGCTCTATTTTCAAATGATCGGTCGTGGATCTAGATACCTACCTCATAAAGAAGAATTCAACGTTATTGATATGGGGAACAATGTTGCCCGTTTTGGATTATGGAATGCAGGTATCGATTGGCAAGAAATCTTTCATTTTCCTGATTTCTATCTAGAGAACATTAAGAACGACGAAGAGATTGAACGGGAATTCGTTTACGAAATGCCGGCAGATCTTCGTGCTGAATTTGCTAAGTCTACAGACATTGACTTCGATATAAAAGCAGAATACAAAAAGAGTTTTGCTAACGGCGAAAAATCTAAATTGGTTCTTGAAAGAAGTATTCAGCAACATGCCAAAATATGTGTAGAGAATTCTGAAGATGTTTTTGATGCTCGTATTCTAGCCAAAAAATTAAAAGAGGAAATCAAATATCGTGTACGCCAATATTCGTATTGTATTATGAACAATACAAAGAATTACAAAGAATGGCTAGAAGAAGATTATGAGCGAAAATTGCGTTCTAAAATTTCTAAAATGTTTGCGGCGAAAATGTAAATTTCTTAGAAGTTAGATATTCAGAATTATGCCAGGTCTCATTATCAATTCTATATTCTAAGTTGGTCATTATTAGCGGATAGTCAAAAAGACTTCGTACGTTATTTATATCCACTTAAGTTATTTAAATTCAAGTGCTAGAACCACCAGAATTTATCCTTTTAATGAAAAACCGCTTATTCTCCCTCATATTACTTCTTACCCTTGTCTTTTATGCAATTGCCGGCTATCACTTTTTAACTGGTTGGCACCCCATTGTAATGATGCTTATAGCTATTCTTATAGGGGTGGTCATCAACTTAGTAGTTTATATAGTAATTAATTTTTTAGGGAAAGGAATCAGAAGTATTCCTCTGAAATCTATTACTGCTATTCTAAGCGGTATCGTAGTTTTTATCATTTTAAAATATTTCGGTTTCGGTTGGCCAACAATACTCTATAGCGGTATTGCTACAGTGGGTATATTATTATGTATTGCTATTTATAGATTTCAATTAAAAAGGACCTTCTCATCAAACGTATTTTTAATTATCACGCTAATCGCTAGCGGTTATATCCTATTCATTTTGGCTGATAACGGCACTGATCCTTATGATAAGGAAGTACCTTTGGCTTTCTCTGAAAATGAAAACTTTTTACCTTCATCATTACCATTAGAAAACCCTGCTGCTGTTGGTACTTATACTGTTAAAGCATTTACTTATGGTAGTGGAACCGATGAGCAACGAGCGGAGTTCTCTACAGGAGTCACCTATACAACCAATTCCGTAGATGGTACCTGGCTAATTCCCGATTGGAAAGACAAAAAGAAAAAATGGCGTGAACGTTACTGGGGTTTTGGTGCCGAGAACTTTCCTTTAAACGGTAGGGTATATATGCCCGAGGGCGATGGTCCATTTCCATTAACGCTTATTGTTCACGGCAACCATAGCATGATTGATTACTCTGATGATGGTTATGGCTATCTGGGCGAGCTTTTGGCAAGTAGGGGAATCATAACTGTTTCAGTCGATGAGAATTTTTTAAACGGTCATTGGTCCGGCGATTTTATGGGTAAAGAAATGCCTGCTCGTGCTTGGCTGCTTCTAAAACATTTAGAGCAGTGGAGAAACTGGAATGCTGAAGATGATCACGAGCTTGCACATAAAGTAGATATGGATAATATTATGCTCGTTGGGCATTCTCGTGGTGGAGAGGCGGTTTCTATCGCTGCTGCTTATAATCCGTTACCCCATTTTCCTGATCAGGCGAAACAGAAATTCGATTTTAATTTTAATATTAAAAGTGTCATTGCACTAGCGCCAACAGATTATAGGTATGATCGCAAGATCATACTCAACAACATTAATTTCCTTAGTATACAAGGTTCTTACGATTCAGATGAAGTTAGTTTTTGGGGCATGAGACCGTACCGCCGTTTGCAGTATACAGATACTATTAATCAATTTAAATCGGGCGTGTATATTCACCATGCAAATCACGGTCAGTTTAATTCTACTTGGGGTAATTCAGATTTTGGCGCACCGGCAAAGTGGTTGTTAAACATAAATCCGTTATTGAAAGAAGAACAACAGCAAGAAGCTGCCAAGGTTTTTATTAGTGCATTTGCCGAAGCTACTTTGAAAGATAACCATGAAAATCGATCTATTTTCAAGAACGTTTCTGTAGCCAAACAATGGTTGCCTATAGAACATTATTTAACTTCTTTTGAGTCCTCTAATTTTCATACTATTGCCGATTTTGAGGAGGATTTAGATATTACTACAGCAAAAAATAATACTCGTATTAGTACTAGCAACTTAGCTTTATGGAAAGAGCAATACTTGCCAACTCGTGATAAAGGCAGTCAAGAGAATAATGCTGTTATCTTAGGATGGGATTATGAAAATACGATTAGTTCTTCGGATAAGGCAATATATGAAATGATGCTTTCTGCGGATGATTCCATTCCGTTTTCCCCTAATTCAAGTTTACAATTCACCCTAGGATCAGGAAATCATGAATGGCTAGATATCAATTTAACAGAAGCCCAAAAGGAAGCTAAAAAAGATAAGGAAGAACGGGAAGTGCCACAATTAGATTTCAGTATTCAACTTACCGATGCCGCGGGACAAATAAGTACTTTGAAAATAAGTGAGATTAAAGGCATAACGAAACCATTAAAAACTAGGTTTACCAAATTCGCATTTTTAGATAAACAAATGATTGGTGCAGATTGGGAAGTACAATTACAGACCTACCATTTTCCTATAGAAACCTTCACCACTATAAACTCAGAGTTTAATATAGATGCCATAAGTTCCATAAAATTCATTTTTGATAAAACGAATTATGGGGTAGTGGTGCTTGATGAAATTGGGGTTTCGGGGGATGATTAGTTGTTGGCTGTTGGCTCCAATTGCGAGCAAAGCTCGGCTATCTGTTTGTTTGGAACACCAAATGATTCTTTTAACTAGCAAGGGTCTTCGACTGCGCTCAGACTGACAGTGTAGCTGAAAACTAAGACTGCCTACTGAAACTGATCACTGAAACTGCCTACTGATACTGAGAACTGCTAACTGAAAACTTGCCAACTCACTGCCATTTCCCGTACTTTGTCCATAATATTTATAACTCAATACAGAACACCAATAACTAATCAACCTTGACCAACACAAAACAACTCCTCGTAATCGCTCTAGTTTGGCCAGAACCTGCTTCTACGGCTGCAGGTGTTCGTATGATGCAGTTATTAGACGTATTTCAAAAGCAGGGATATTCGATAACTGTTGCTTCTGCAGCTTCTAAATCAGATTTTTCGGCAGATGTTGAACTTTTAGGATACCACTCGCAGGATATTAAAATGAACGATAGTTCTTTTGATGTTTTTATTACCGAATTGAATCCCGATGTGGTGTTGTTTGATCGGTTTTTGAGCGAAGAACAATTTGGATGGCGAGTGGCTGAAAACTGCCCAAATGTGTTACGAATTTTAGATACCGAAGATTTACATAGTCTTCGTCATGTGCGAGAACTATGTTTTAAAAAAGAAATTCCGTTTACTACAGATGCTTGGTTAGCAGATGATAAAACCAAACGAGAAATTGCCAGTATTTATCGGTGCGACTTGTCTTTAATTATCTCTAGTTACGAATTAGAATTATTGACCGATGTTATCAAAATAGATAAAAGTCTATTGTTGTTACTTCCTTTTATGGTCGATGAAATTACCAATGAAACTACTTTGAAAACTTTTGAGGATAGAAAAGATTTTATATTCATAGGTGGCGGAAAACATGCGCCTAACATAGACGCGGTTAAATATTTAAAAACTACTATTTGGTCACAAATTCACACTCAATTACCAGAAGCCAAATTACATATTTATGGTGCGTATTTGCCACAGCAAATTTTAGAAATGAATAACCCTGCAACGGGATTTCTAGTACATGGCAGGGCAATAGATGTTGATGAAGTTATGAGTTCCGCTAAAGTGTGTTTAGCTCCGCTACGTTTTGGTGCAGGAATAAAAGGGAAACTACTTTCTGCCATGCAAAATGGTACGCCTAGTGTTACCACAACCATTGGTGCGGAAGGTATGCACGGTATTTTAGAATGGAACGGTTATATAGAAGATGACCCTTCTAAATTTGCTAATGCCGCTGTACGTTTGTACTCAACGGAACCTGAATGGCAAAATGCTCAAAAGCAAGGCAAAACTTTGATTAATACTTTATATGCTAAAAGCAGCTTAGAAAGTATTCTTATAGAAAAAATATACCAACTTCAAAAAGGGATGAAAACTCACAGAACACAGAACTTTACGGGAGCTTTATTGCAACATCAAACTATGACTGCTACCAAATTCATGAGTAAGTGGATTGAGGAGAAGAATAGGGGATAGTTGCTTAGTTTCTTTTTTAAACTAGTAAAATATGTTAACTAGCAGATTTATATCTTTGCACTAAATAATGAAACAAATATGAAAAACCCTACTATCGGATTTATAGGACTCGGCCTAATGGGCGCCAACATGGTTGAGAACCTACAAAAAAGAGGATTCCAACTAAATGTAATGGACCTTAACAAAGATGCAGTAGCAACTGTTATCGCTCGCGGTAATGCTAAAGAAGCTGCCTCTCCAAAAGAATTAGCAGAAAATAGCGACATTATCATGTTCTGTTTAACGACTTCTGCTGTTGTTGAAAAAATCGTTTACGGTGAAAATGGTATTCTTGCTGGAATTAAGGAAGGTTCCGTTTTAATCGACTTTGGAACATCGATTCCTGCATCTACACAAAAAATTGGTAAAGACCTTGCTGCAAAGGGCGCTGGTATGATCGATGCTCCGCTTGGTCGTACACCGGCTCACGCAAAAGACGGATTGCTAAACATAATGGCTGCTGGCGATAAAGATACCTTTGAGAAGGTAAAACCTATATTGGATCAACAAGGGGAACATGTATTTCATTTAGGACCTCTAGGTGCAGGGCACACTACGAAGTTAATCAATAACTTTATGGGGATGACTACTGTTGTAGCTATGTCACAAGCTTTTGCAGCGGCTAAACTTGCTGGTGTAGACGGACAACAACTTTTCGATATTATGTCTTCTGGACCATCGAATTCGCCGTTTATGAAGTTTTGTAAAAACTACGCAGTTGATAATGTAAGTGATTTAGGTTTTTCTATTGCTAATGCTAATAAGGATCTTGGTTATTTTGTACAAATGATGGATGACCTAGGTACAGAATCTAAGGTTGCTTCTGCTACTTCTGCTAGCCTACAGGCTGCTTTTGATGACGGTATGGCAAGTGCAAATGTCCCTGAAATCTTTGATTATTTCGTGAAGTTGAAGAAATAATAGATTTACTGATATTTTAATTGTGTGATATCTTGCACACAATATTAAAGCTAAGCTTTATGTGCAGACAAAGAAACTTTTAGTTTATGTCTGTTCACGAAGGTTAGCTTTTTTTGTTTAAACCTTAATCCACAGTCCTAACTGGTACTAAGTTTATAGATAAATGGATAGAGGAGGAGAATAGGGGGTAGGTTGGTGTTGTTTTGTTATTGCTTGTAGGTTTTGTGGTCTTTTTTTAAAACTCAATAGTTAATTGTTCCGGTTCTTTGTCATATTTTTTACCAGATTTTCTCCAAGTCGAAGAACGTCCCTTTTTATCAGGTGTACGTTCTAATAAGCCTACTTCAGCGAGTTTTACGAATATTTGCTTCATCACATTTTCAGAATCAACCCCGCAGACATCTCGAGCAATTGAATTTGATATTTCTTTATGACTTTCTAGATAACGTAAAACCATTTCTTCAGGTGAAGCCAGTGGCTCGTGATATATTACAACTTTGACTCCATTGGCTGTTTCTAATACTTCAGGTTCTTTCAGCCGAAGTTTGCGCATTGCATTAAATGCAGTATTTAAACCTTCTCCGACATCCTTATTTGGAGGATTTGGAAACTTATTAATAATTCTAACAAGTGCTCCATTTCGAGCAAGTTGTTCATCCAAAATGTTCTGGGGAGTAATATGACCAGGTAATCTACCTGGGCTATGAATTTCAACTCGATTATCAAAAATTATTACCTGTGTATCTGATTTTTTACTGTAATCCCTGTGAAGAACGGCATTGGTTAAGATTTCATGTATTGCTTCTACTGGATATTTAATTTTTTCCAAGCCCTTCTCACCAAGAATTTTGATTCCCTCAACTATTTCAACGGATTTGGAAACAGCTTCAGAAATTTGATTGTAGATATCACCTTCAATTGTAATCGGATTAAAAGCTAGAGTCTGACGAGTACCTTCTTTATCTCTTGTTTTATAGCGGTAAATCTTAATTCCACTTTGCTTCGGTAAAGCTGCTTGTGGTTCTTCTGCAAAAAGAAGTACCCCCGCTACAGTTGGTTTGTTAGATTGAATTAGCAATTGTTTTTTTAACCAAGCCTCTGGAGTAGTAGTTGGTATCACTTCTTGAATGAAGTTTTTAATTACATCTGATTCCGTGATTATCTCTTTTGGAATATTAAGCACCTGTGTCTCGAACGAAGCGATTCCTTTATCAAATTCAAGTTTTTTAAGAGACTCATGGTCTTTTATTGGAAGGTTTTGCGCTCCTCTTCGGACATAAGGATGCTTATCAGAAGCATATAGAATTTCTTTGGTCTTGTTAATTTGAATATGTAAAACAAATCCTTTGAGGTCTGATGTTTTAAAAAACGAAATTGAAATATACTGCTCAAAAGGAAATAGCTCTTGAATAAGTTGAACGTGCGCATTTGCGTCTTCAGGGTCTATAAAACCATTCCAATTTCTTTCTTTTGATTTATCCGGTTTCTCAACTTCACCAATCCCTACATATATGTCTCCTCCGTCCGCATTAGCCATGGCAGATATTGTTTGACTTAGTTTACTAGGTTTAATAGCCTTTGCTTTTAAATCCGTAAAATGACCTTCATGCACTTGAAGAATCTTTGTAGCCTGTGTTGTAGATATTTCGAAAGTGTCTATTGTCATCTTTTAATTGAGCCTAACGTAGGGCTAAAAGGAGTTTCAATTCCTTATAACAGTTTTAATTATTATGTTTCGGGGAGAAAAAGCTAAGTTCTATATTTCAATAGTTGTACGCAAGTACTTACATAAAGAGTTGTGACCAAGTTATTAACGAAAAGGGTAATTATAATGTAGTTCTAAATTACTTTTCAAAGCTACCTTTCACCAAATTCATTAAATCTTGGCCATGCAAATTTTTGGCAATGACCACTCCGTTACTATCCAAAATAAAGTTTGCAGGAATGGTACGAACACGTATTTTCTTTAAAAAAGGGGCATCGTCACCTTGTAAATCTGAAGATTGTAACCAACCATCTGCTCCATCTCGCGTTGCAGCTGCTTTCCAGGCTGCTTCATCACTTTCTAAGGCATATGCAACAATTTGTAAACCTTGGTCATGATATTCATTATAAAGCGGCACTAGAACCTTACGGTTCTCTAATCTGCAAGGGGCACACCAAGATGCCCATAAATCAATAATAGTAAGTTTTTTACCTAATACATCTTTGATATATACGGTATCTTTTGACAACAAAGGAAATTGAATGTCTGGAAATTTATCGCCGATTAATACAGGTAAATTAGTCGGCTCACTTTTTTTGCAAAGTTGTTTTACCCACGGGTGATCGGCTTCTTTTTCTTTCCACTTCGCACATTGATTCACTAAAAATTCAGGCACGCGTTCATAATCGTTTTCTGGACTTACCCATCTTAACGCTACCAATGCCGGCAGTAGATAGGGAGTGCTATCTGCAAACTCCATTAAAGCTGACTTGTATTGTAAAGTGGCATGTTCTTTTGCCATTAATTCATCGCCGTCTTCAACATTCCAATGCTTATCGGCAAGATAGGTTTGGTATGCTTTTGCTTTAATATCTCTTACCGCTAACAAAGCGCTATTCAAATCTGAAGGATTTTCTATCGTAAAAGTTTTTTGAAATTCATTAAACCGCGCTGTTATTAGAAATGATTCTCCAGATTGCCAAACAATAGGCATATAGTTAGCCTTGTTAGGGTTATCTGAATTTAGATAATTGCCTGCTTTATTGGTAGGCTGCACAGCTAATTCTAATAAAACCGGTTCTTTAGTAGTTGGTAGGTTTTGGAACTCAAAACTACCATCAGCATTTACAATGGCAGAGTCTATTACTTTACCTAAATAAGATGCCGCTACTTGTTGTAAGGTTTCAGGTTGAATTAAGTATATTTTAGTGTTTTCTTTTTCTAATCCTGCTAACGTACCCGATATAGCTGCAGGTGAATTACAAGCGGTTAAGCTTAGAACCAATAAGATAATACTGGTGATTATTTTTAAAGGGGTAGTGCTCATTTATATCAAATTAATTTCAACGATAAATCATTTGAGTTTTATTTTTTTAGTCAACCATAACTAAGTTCGTTTTTTCAAAAATAGCATGCAATTGTATTAAGAGGAATTGTAAAATAGCGAACCACGAATTAGGTGATAAACACATCCTATTTTAAAGGTATTTAACCAGGGGTGGCTACCAATTTTCGTCTAATAAAAGCAATAATTAAAATTGTTTAGTAATATAATTTAAAACGTATATTTAATGTATTAACTTCCTTTTTAGCGCAGCAAACTCTTCATTCGTAATGATTCCCTCACTATGCATATGGGCTAATCTCATTAGCTCGCTTGATATGTTTTCAGTTGTGCTTACGTTACCACTAACTCTTACTTTATTTTCATTCTTATAATTAGTCATTGCTTCATTTATAGCAACCGTGATTTTTTTATGATTTGTCATTGAAAATCCGAAAGTTTGGGAAGTAACACCATCGGTCTGTCTAACATGTAATGTTCCATACCCTAAAATGGTACCCATGAAATTGTTTTTGTAATACATTTCATAAATTTTAGAAATATCAATACTAAAATTAACCCTATGCCATGGTAATAATCCAGATTTAACTATCAATTCTTCATCGTCGAATAACCATTCAACTCTTAGGTTTAAAATAATAGCTCTCAGGTTTTTGTACAATATAAATATCCCGAATATTAAAACACCATAATCAATATAGGGGTTTGTATTAGGTGAATTACGAGAACTTATGAAATAGGCTATACAGGGTATTGCAATAATTAGAATTAATATTACATTCATTACATATGAAAACCAGTGTTTTTTTGATATGATCATTTTAAACGATTAAATAATAATAGAATCTTTTAGTGGAATTACAATAAGAATTATTCTTCTAATTTGTCTCTGCTTTGCTCTGCTATTTTATTGTCGGTATTCATAGTACCTCTGGTCATTTCATTCAATTTATGAAAGTCCATAGATTTTTCAATATCTCCTTGTGTACTAAAACCGACAATATGTTTTCTGTCTTTTAAGTAATTAGTAAATCCGGAGACTAAATCATCCAGAAATTCATCATTCTTATACATTTCTAAAATATGTCGTTCACCCTCTAAGTTTTTAGTAGATGAATCTGCGAGTGTAGATGTAATTATTTTACTTGTCAATATCCATGGTGTGGCGCTAGTATTAACAACCGTATTTTCACTACGATTACTGTCATATACTGACATACCTGAAGATACTTTAGATTCGGTATAGGTGCCATCTGAAAAAAAATGGACTAGAGTAGATGAGAATAGAATTTCAGAATAAAAAATATGGGCAATTCTTATCAAATAATATCCAAAGAAAGACACCAAAATTGGATAATAAAAAGTGTTGAAAACAGTACTAAACGATGTATCTAAATAAAACTCTTTGACCATAAAGAATAAATACAAAAAACTTAAAAACACCAGTGCCCTACCTATTATTGCTAAATAGAAACGTACCGTTTTAGATATACCCGATACTTGGCCAGGCACATATATTGGCTGTGTTTCTTGAACAGTATCACCTTTGAATGCACCTTTGTTTTCACTACCTTCTAAAAACAGAAATGGTTTTTCATCTACATACTTTCTGTTCGGCATTTCTTTATATCTCTTGTTTGCCATTTCTATTTCAAAACAACGGAAAATATCTTTTGGATGAACAGCAACTTGAATATGCTCTTTATACTCGCTTACCGAGGTTTCCGGATTTAAAACATCAAGTCTTTTAATACATAAAAAAACTGTAATTGCCACTAAGGCTCCTGAAAGTAAAAAGAGTAGGGCAATTGGTAAAAATGTATTTATATCTAAATTAGGTAGTATACCACCGTTTCTAACATACATTTCAAGACTAATAGGTGCTAGTATAGCAAGTATCACATTAACAATTATTTTACCATAACTATAAACACTTGCGTCTGAACTAGAAATGCGCTTTTTGTTGGGGCGATAAAAAAACCAAACTATAATTTGTTTTACAAGAAATATAACTCCATAAATGGTAATGATTTCATCTTTTTCTGTTACACTTATTAAGCCTAATGAAATAGAAAAAACAGAGAGTAGATATACAATTAGAAAAATTACGAAACTAAAGAATAGAGATGAAACGCTTTCTAAAAGAATTCTAAAACCTTTTGGCAGAAATATAAAACGCTCATATATACTAATTAATAAGCGAGAGAGAAATCCATCTTTTTCCTCAAAAGTAGGATTGACTCTTTTCATCAATACTTCTTTTATTTTTTTCTTGATTTTCGCAGTAATTTTCTGATCCTTAACTTTAGTAAAGAGATTTAAAGGTATTTCTCTACCTACCAAAAACCTAAATAGTTTAATACTGCCTAGAATTATAGCTCTTAAACCAACGGTCAAAAATAAAACTGATAATACAAGTTCTACCCAAGCCAGTACTTTAAACCCTGAGCTTGCACTTGTTCGAATTTGAAAAATTAAAATGATGCCTAGCAGAAATGTTAACGTACCGTAAATAAGGTCCAATTTTCCTTCAACTTTGAACGGATTTTTAATGTCCAAAGTTTCTTTTCCATATTTAAAAGCCATAAAATGTCGCTTGTTTGGTGGTTATTTTAGAACTAATAGAGTTACAAATAGCCTAGGGAAAACTACAAGCAAACTTTTAGTTCTAAAACGAATTTCGTTGATTCTCATAATCACTACAAGTTTTTACTACTTTTTTTGTAGGAAGTTATTAACGAAAGAGGTAATAGGATACACAAGCAATTTTAGCGTAGTTTAAAGAATTGCCATTTGTAATACACTTTTATACTTCACCATATTATTTGACATGAAGTTATTTCATGATTAAGTACATAAACACCATATCAATACATCCACTAAATACTTCAAATAGTTTTAATTATTATGTAATTTCGAAAGGTCTAAAGACAAGAACTATGGAGGTTAGTAGCATGAAGAGTTATATTAAAGATGTATTAGAAAATATGCCAGAAGATTGGTTGAACCTAACTACGCATCGATTAGATATTTACGATGAAGAATTGGCTAAAGTTCAATTTTTAGAGCAGTTTGAAAATTTAGCTAAGCAGAATAATTCTGATGCAACTGCGCTAAGTAATTTACCAACTGCTTATGATTATATCCGGCTTGGTCACCCATTGTCTTGTATTTTAGAATGGGCAATCGCGAAATTAAACGACATAGCACCAGACCAGGTGATTAGTTTTCTATCTAAAACGACTCCTATTTTATCCATCCTTAGAACAAATTTATTAAAGAATACAAATACGCTTATTGCCTACACAAGTGAATTACCCAGTTCTTTTGATGCCGATGTATTACGTGAGATTTACGGCTATACTTTTGAATTAAAGAAAGTTGATGATATTGCAGATATAGTGGCGTTCAACGGTAGTACTATTTTGGTATCGCATCAAGAAGAAATTTCTGCTTCTGACCTTACTACTAATGTTGATTTTTATATAGATATATATGGCAATTTAGGTAGTGTTTTACTGGTTAACGAAGAACAGAATAACACCTATATTTCAGATATTCAGCATGTTAGACGAAGAGAGACTGTTGCAATGACTCCGGATAATTGTCTTAATGCACTACAATCTTTAGTTAATCAACCTTCTACTCAAATTCATAAAACAAATGTAGCCGAGAATAAGACAAAGGTAGTAGATGCCATAAGAGATGTTTCTGGTGCAAATACAACGCCATTGGTTGCTTCTAGCGGATTATCTATTCAATATGCCATTATGATGGGATTGGTTCATCATGCTATTGAAAACCATAAAGGGAAAGCAATTAAAATTGTTGTTCCCCCAAATTGTTACGGTGGTACTAATGACCAAGCAAGACGTGTTGCTGCTTGTAATAATGCTATTGAAATTGTCGATTTACCTGTAGATGGTGATAATGATATGGTGCAAAGTATTGATATCGTTTTGGCTAAACTAGCAAAAGAAGATGCCATACCTTTTATCATTGCCGAAATACCAACAAACCCAAGAGTTGAAGTACCAGATGTTCATAAATTAAGAGCTGTTTTAAGTGCTAAACGAAAAACTGCAAGTGGGAGTGAGGCTATAGATCCTGTTTTTATATTAGATCAAACGTTCTGCCCAAATGTTCACTTTCTAGGTGATGCAGATATATTATCAAACGTTAGAACAATTTCATTTGCTAGTGGCTCAAAATTTCCAAGTGGCGGTAAATGCACTGCAGGATATTGTATCGCTAATAAAATAGCGGAACCTTTAATGGATAAAATTGCCTTGCATTTAAGTCTTTGCGATAATGAAGCTACTGACTTACAATATGAAATTTTAGCAAAGCAAATGCCATCAATGATACAGAGAATTCACGATGCATATGTGAATACGCTTGATTTTGTAAACTTTATAAAACAGACGTTACCTGCCGCTAAAATCAATTTTGTATCTGAAGAATTGGCAAAAGAAGGATTTACGCCATCTGTTTTTTCATTAGACTTGCCAACCAAAGGTGATAGCCCTGAAGAAAGAGAAACGTATAAACGAGAAATGAACCATAGGCTAATCAACCTAATGATAACCGAAATACCTAATGAGAGTAAATACTGTGTTAGCTACGGACAGTTAAATGGCTGTTACTGGACAATACCGGCAACTTCTACCCAAGGCACCACCAAAGAAGATGATAAAGACTATATAGCCCGTGTATCTCTTTCTCCGAATATGGATGTGGAGCTACACAAAAAAGTATTTCTGAAGTTTGTAGAAAGTATGTAAAAACTGTTTGAAAAAGGCTATTCTATATAGCCTTTTTCACGCATCCAATCATCATTGAACATTTTACCAATATATCGGCTACCATGGTCATGAAACAATACTACGACCACATCGTCTTTTGTAAAATGTTCTTTTAATTGCAACACTCCTTTTATGGCTGATCCTGCAGAATTACCCAAAAACATGCCTTCTTCTTTCGCTAAACGTTGTGTATAAACAGCACCGTCTTTATCGGTTACTTTGGTGAAACCATCAATAATGCTGAAGTCAACATTTTTTGGTAAAATATCTTCACCGATACCCTCGGTTACATAAGGGTAGATTTCCTTTTCATCAAAAATGCCTGTTTCGTGGTATTTTTTGAATACACTACCATAGGTATCAATTCCCCAAATTTTAATATCCGGATTTTGTTCTTTTAAATACTTGCCTACCCCAGAAATTGTACCTCCAGTACCAACACCAACAACAAAATGTGTGATTTTACCATCGGTTTGTTTCCAGATTTCTGGTGCCGTGCTTTCGTAATGTGCTTTTGCATTACTTGGGTTATCATACTGATTTACATACCAGCTATTTGGAATTTCTTTCGCCAATCGTTTAGATACCGAGTAATAAGATCTTGGGTCTTCTGGTTCTACCGCTGTTGGGCAAACTACAACTTCAGCACCTACAGCTCTTAAAATATCGCACTTTTCTTTTGACTGTTTATCTGCCAGAACAAAAATACATTTATAGCCTTTTATAATTGCTGCTAATGCCAGACCCATACCGGTATTACCTGAAGTTCCTTCAATAATGGTTCCGCCAGGTTGTAGTCTTCCATCAGCTTCTGCATCCTCGATCATCTTTAACGCCATACGATCTTTAACCGAATTACCAGGGTTAAAAGTCTCGTATTTAGCTAATACTAAACAAGGTAACTCTGCTGTAAGTTTGTTCATTTTTACAAGAGGAGTATTACCAATTGTACCAAGTATATTTTCTGCGTATTCCATAGCTGCTTTTAAAGTCCCTCAAAAGTATAAAACTAGATTGGTATTCGCAATATTGTTGCAGATGCATCAAAAATTATATATAGTATATCGTTCGGATGTTAATGAGACACTACCATAAGATTAAAGTTGGCGTATTTTAATTTATCATAATGTCAAAATTATCATTACCATTGATACTTCGATAAATTATTCACAAGTATCGCTTGAGTCCTTTATTAGAATAACATTGTGCATAGTCTCTAAGGCACAAACTTCTGCCGGTATAACCCTAAGATTTGCAGTATTACTTATAACCAGTCTGTTAAGATTAATCAAATTTCCTAATTCAGTTGGTAAAGAAGTTAAAATAGAATTTCTCCCAATATCTAAATTATACAAATTCTCAAGATTGCCTATTTGGCTAGGGATTCTCTCCAACGGAGTACCTTCTAGAAACAAATTCTCAAGATTAGTAAGATTATCGATTGTTTCAGGTATCATCGTTATTTCTGTATTTGACATACGTAGATAATTCAAATTCAACATATTAGTGATTGTAATAGGAAATATTGCAATTGGGTTATCAGCGAAATGTAACTGTTGCAAAAGAGGGAAATTAAGTTCTTCAGGAAAAACAGTTATTTGATTATTACTCATAACTAAGAGTTCCAATTGAGTAAGGCTACCTAGTTCAATAGGTAATAATTGTATGTTGTTCGTGTTTAAAGATAATTGTATTAGTTGAGTAAGATTACCAATTTCTGTAGGTATACTATCAATATTATTATCACTTAGATTTAAAAATTGTAAATTAGTAAGGTAAAGTATTGTATTTGGAAATTCAGACAAGTTGTTACCACTAACATCCATTCTCCAAATTTTTGTCAATTGCGATACGCTTTCAGGTAAATAGGTAAGTTGATTGTTTTGAACGAAAAAGTTACCCATATTGTTCATATCACCTATATTAGCTGGTAATTGAGTAAGCATATTATTTTCTAAATGGAAATAATCTAAGGATGTTAATGTGGTAAATTCATCTGGTAAGGTTGAAATTTCATTTTGACCTAGATTAATATAGGTTAAATTTTCCAAATTTGCGATTTCAGGGTCAACTATAGTAATATTATTATTACTTAAATCCAAATAATCAAGGCTTGAGATTTCATATATTTCATTAGGTATAGCGTCCAATGAATTAGATGACAAATGTAAATTACTTAGTCTTGTAAAACCGCTCATACCTTCTGGAAAGTTGGTGATATTTCTACCTTGAAATTCTAATCTCCTAACTGATTGATTGCCGAAGGTTTCAACAAAAGGTAATTCATTTAAGCTCATAACACTAAAATCCCAACCTAATGTATTATCAGGATTAAGTGCATCAATTTCCATTAAAAGTTGACGATCAGGTTTTAAACCTGTTGTTAAAGAAACTTCATATGTTTTAATATTTCCAGCTTGTGAAGTAACTGTATAAGTAATAGGTTGACTAAAATTATGAGCAACTTTATTCTGGGGTGAAATGGTTGCAAATTCTGAAGTTGTTATAGTTGGTACTAGTTCGTCGATTTCTGTTCCGACCGGAATGGCAATTGTAATAGTATTATCTTCTTCATTGATTGTACCAACAATATCTTCATGAATTTGTCCAAAAATGGTACCGTCATTATTATCCGTAGCCAACAAACTAAAATTCACTACATTGCCTTCTTCATTTTCATTTTCTGATATTGAAAGTCGATATTCTTGACTAGTACCATCTTCTGCAGTAACCGTAAATTCTACAGAAGATTCTAAGT
Organism: Maribacter aquivivus; assembly: GCF_900142175.1. Lineage (NCBI taxonomy): Bacteria > Pseudomonadati > Bacteroidota > Flavobacteriia > Flavobacteriales > Flavobacteriaceae > Maribacter > Maribacter aquivivus. The sequence goes on from NZ_FQZX01000002.1 coordinate 193,164, forward strand.
CTATTGCTGCTTTACTAGCAGGAACTATAGTTGCGTTTGGAGAAATTTCAATTGTTGGAATTAGACCGTTTAATTCGGTGGCAAATGGAAAACCTCCACTTAGACTTAAAGTATTTTGATCGATTGAAATAGTTATATCTTCAATAAGATTTAAATTATCTTCTTTTAAAAATTTAAAACTTACAATTTCTTTATCTTGACTTTTAACTATAGGTGCTGGGGTTTTATCCTCAGTTGGTGAGTCTTTGCTACAAGAGGTTATTAAAATGAATAATGCAGCTATTTTAAAAATTTTTGATTTCATGTAATTTTGGTTATTCAGTTATATAATAAACTGAATTTTAATTTATTTGTTGCTCCTTCCTATTAATTTTTGTGATATATAATGGTACTATAACTCGCATGGGTCCTCGACTGCTTACCCAATGTTAAGGCAAGCTCAGACTGGCAAATAGTATCTTAACTAAAGAAGATAAAAAATACAATAAGTCATTCCTAAATTAAATGCCGAATGGCATAGTATTGCTCCTAAAATTGAACCGCAACGTTCTCTGCAGATATAAAACATAATACTCACCAAAAACATACACAAAACCCATATTGCAGATGGTACAAGTAAAAACTCCCAGTGCTGATTATGGAATACTATACCAAAATGGGAAATATGAACAATAGCGAAAGCTGAACTATCAATTATAGATGCTTTTTTATTACCTAAGGAATTAGCAAAACTTGAATGAACTATACCTCTAAAAAATAGTTCTTCACCTATGGGGCTAAATGTCATACCTATAAATGCCGAAATACCAAAGGTTATTAGTTTTGTTTGTTCGTTTATATCTGTAGATATATTATAAGATTTACTAATATATTGATACCAATTCTCATAGGATTTACCATAAAGTGATTCACCTAAGAAGTAAAGAAACATACTAAAAGTTAAACCAATACAAATTGCTATAATTAGCCAGCTATAGTTTGCAGGTTTTTTGATACCTATTTGATATCTACCATGCTTACTTAGAAATATAAATGGTGCAACTGCCATAAATAGCATCATTATACCAACAAATTGCATATTGCCAATTTGATTGCCATGCAAGACCAAAACTATACGTGGTATACAAAGTAGAAGAATTAATAACAGACCGAATTTCCTATCGAAATTGAAGTGCTTATTCCAGAAGGGTTTTAATTCGTTTTGCATGTTTACTCAAAACTATTTTACTAAATAAAATTTAAATTCTATTGATTAAAAAGAATAATGTATGCACTAACTATTTAAAAAAGTTTTGTCTTAAAAATTATGAAATATACTTTAGCTATTTGTGGTTGTTGGAAATAATTCTAATTGTAAAAACTTACACACCTTTATTAACTATTCCATCTGCAATTTCATCAGTTGCTGTTTTAATAATATCCTTAGTGCTATCTTTTATAGTATCAACAATGGTTTTATCCTTTTTCTTATCTCGGTCAAAATAGTTTAAGATTGGGTTATCAGATTTTTGATAATTTAAAATCAATTTTCCAGGGTTTTCACTTGTTACATTTAAGAAGCTATTTAGAAGTTTTATTCTTAATTCTTCTGACATGGCTGCATCTTCAATATTTTCTATTTGTTTTGAGAGTCCCTCTATTGTCATACTTAGCACTTGTTTATGTGAATACTCCTCTATCAATCTTTTTGATAAATTGACCTTTTTATTAGCAGAAATAGTAACCCAAACTAAAGGAATATAAAGCGGAAGAAATGCTAACATTATTTTAGGAGCTCTTTCTATTGTATCGGTTAAAGTTGCTCCTGATAAAAGATAAACAATACTTATTGTAATTGGTAATAAAGCTGAAAGGGAAATAAATAAAATTCCATTATTAAAACTCTTTTTATATTCTTTATATAATTCTTCTTCTTCACCTTTTTTAGTAACAAATGCAGAACTTAAACCTGCAGTTAAAGCATTTGGTAGTAATGATTCGATTTGTTTGTTAATTTTATCATACTCTTTTTTTGAATTTGATTTTAGGATGTCTATATCACCTTGATTTGTCTTTATAAAATCGTTGTATTGTCCTTCGCTTTTCAGTTTTAAATCTTCAAGATTTACTTCTAAATTTTCAGATACTTCTGTAAGTTGATTGTATGATGTCTCAAGTTCTTTTTTTAAACCTTCAACATTAATTATTTCGCCATCTTCGTCTTCATCCTCATAACCTAGTATCTCTCTATGAAATTCATCTATCTCATTTTTTTTGGTTAAAATTCCTTTATATGTTGTATTTGCTTTACTAGAATTCTCCTCAATTTTTAATATTAATTCATCTAATTTGTCAATTTCTTCTTCAATTTCAGGATGTTCTTCCAAAACTTCACTTATTCTAGTTACGAGATTAGCTAAATTTGTACCGTTTTCAAGTAATTTCTTGTTGACTTCAATTGATTTTGTATGATTTGAAATTATGTCACCTAATTTAGTATCAATTTCAGTTTCTATATTAACTAACCTTGAATGTATATCGTTTGCTTCACCTAGTCTAATTTCGGCTTTATTTCTATATTCAGCAGCTTTTTTAGAGGCTTGCTTAGCTTCTTTTTCAATATCTGATGGTTTTTCAGAAACTTGTTTTTCCAGTTCGGAAAGTCTATCCCAAAGTTTTTTTCTTTCTTCCTCTAAATATTCAATTTTTTTCGAAATTTTCCCTTCAAACATATTTTTGTTCTTTTAAGTTTAGTACAACATTATTTTCGGGGATAAAACGAAGTTCGATTATTCTTAAAACACACGCAAGTATTTTCAACTAGCCTCGTATTAAGTTGTTAACTGAATAGTTAATAACTCCTACAACCCAAAATGATTAATAGGTCCGTTGCCTTGACCTAAGGTTTTATGTTTGCCAGCCGCAATTGCCTTATTGACATAGTTGCAACCTTTTGTAATAGCACTAAGCATAGGTTCTCCTAAACTTAAATAAGCGGCAATGCTTGAAGAAAGGCTACAACCCGTACCGTGAGTATTGTCTGTATGTACTCTTGGGTTTGTTATAATGCTTACTTCTCCTGTATTATCATCATAAAAAACATCGGTCATTATAATTGTATGGTCATTTATATGTCCGCCTTTTAACAATACAGAACTTTGAAACTGTTCTCCGATCTTCTTTACCATGACTTTCATGTTATCACTTGTAATTTTCTGACCAATTAACAATTCTGCTTCAGGAATATTAGGAGTGATCAAACTTACTTTTGGAAATAAATTCTTTAGACAAGCAATGGCATCATCGGTAATTAATTTATGTCCGGATGTAGTGACCATTACTGGGTCTAAAACAATGTTCTTTAATTTATATTCCGCCAGTTTCTCTTGTACTACTTTTATCACTTCGCAAGAATGCAGCATTCCAATTTTAACCGCTCCGAATTGAATATCACTTAGCACGGCATCTAATTGCTTTTCTATATGAGAAATAGGTATGGCGTGTATATCTGTGACTCCTAAAGTATTCTGTGCCGTAGTTGCTGTAATTACCGTGGCCGCGTAGGCACCACAGGCACTAATACTTTTAATATCTGCTTGTATACCTGCACAACCACCAGAATCGCTACCGGCAATAGACAAGACACTGTTGTAAGGTGTTTTTATATCTTCCATGCTTCTTTATTATAGGCGCTATCCCAAAACATCCACTCTAATTTTGATGCTTTTACGAACGCTACTTCCATCTTTTGCAATACATCAACAGATGCATTTGCAGCATATGTGTTGGTAATCGCAATAGCTTGGCTGACCGAAGCAGCAAACGCCTCGCCACCATAAGTATCTATCCAACTTTGATACGTGTTATCGTCTTTATTGGTCTGGTTTGCCTGTATGTAATCTCCAATTTCTTTGTAAATGGTAAAACAAGGTAGTACAACTGCCAATGCTTCTTCTAAAGAATGATTTGTTACGATACGACTCAAGTAACTTGTATACAGTTCGCAAGTAGGAGAGGGCTCGTGTGCTAACTGATTATCTTTTAGAAAAATTTGATGCAGCGCGTTCTCAACATTGATAATCCCTGTAGCGGAATCTAGAAAAAATTGGGTATCATCTACATGCTCGCATTTGACACCCACAGTTGCCAATACTTTTTTATATTCCGCAAGGTACATCGCATCTTGATTGATATAAAACTGAAAAACATCGGATGGGAGCGTACCGTTCATCAACTCTGTAATAAAGGGTTGTTCTTTGATGGCTTCCAGAATATGATCCGTTTTTCCTCTTGCTAGTTGGTACCAGTCTTGCATAATATATTTTTAAGTTCTCTTGATGTTTCTTCAGGATTATCTGCCTTAGAAATGGCAGAAACTACTGCTATTCCGTCCGCTCCATTAGCTATAATTTCTTGTGTATTGTCTTTGTGAATTCCTCCTATGCAGACAATAGGTTTTTTATATATCTGTCGTATTTCTTTTAATCCTAAAATACCTAAGGGTTTTGCTAAATCCGTTGTCTTTATATTCGTAGAAAAAATAGGGGAGATGCCAATATAATCTGCTGCCTGAGCATTAGGCTGCTCGGCGTGTTCTTTATTACTTACCGATAATCCAATAATCTTACTATTACCTAATAACCTACGTGCAACTTCATAAGGCATATCGGACTGACCAATATGAACTCCGTCTGCATCTATAGCCAAAGCAATATCCAGTCGGTCATTAATTAGCAATGGAATTTCATAGTTGCTACATAATTCTTTACACCGTAATGCACGTTTGTAAAACGCTAAGGTATCAGAAGTTTTCTCCCGTAATTGAATGATGGTTGCTCCGCCTTTTAAAGCCCCTTCGAGAATAGCAAAAAAGTGGTTGTCATCTCTAATGCTATCATCCGTCACATACATTAAAGCATAGTCTACTTTAGACATTTGTTTTTACTTTTGATGCTAACATATCGGGAGTAATATGATATAAACTATCATAAAAATTCATCTGGAAACTCCCTGGTCCAGCACTTTTTTCATTCGCCATATCTCCCGCAACGCCCATAATTGCCATTGCCGCTGTAGCTGCCAAATGCGCATTTTCTTCCACACCTAAACATGCACCTACCATAGCAGTTGCCGTACAGCCCATACCGGTAATTTTCGCCATCATAGGGTTGCCATTTTCTATTTTACTAACGGTATCTCCGGTTATGATGAAATCGGTTTCACCACTAATAATAACGGTGTTATTGTATTTCTTAGCCAAAAGTGTAGCGCCTTCAATAGCATCTTGAGTATCCATTGTACTATCTACACCTTTTGTAGAATTGGTCAATTTTGCCAATGCCATAATCTCAGAAGCATTACCACGAATTACATTTGGTGTGGCAGCTTTCATAATCATTTGGGCAACTTCTGTTCTGTAAGTAGATGCACCTACGCCAACTGGATCAAATACAAATGGTGTATTGGTTTTCTTTGCTTGCTCTGCAGCCAAGAGCATACTTTCTACCCATTTCTCGCTTAACGTTCCCATATTAATAACAAGGGAGGAAGAAATGGTTACAATATCCTCAACTTCTTCAATAGCATGCGCCATTACGGGTGATGCGCCAACGGCTAACAATGCATTTGCTGTGTTGTTCATTACCACGTAATTGGTAATATTATGTACTAGTGGGCTCTTGGTTCTAATTTGGTTTAAAACGGTGGCAAAACTGCTCATTGTAATAATTAAATTTATGTTGGTTGATTTATTTTAAACTGAATCAACTAAGTTCGATAATTTCAAAAAAACAGAAAACAATATCATGTTACCATTGTGATAAGTTATTAACGTTGTGTAATAAATTCAAGTAAAATAAAGCCATTGATATTCCGTTAGCTTCTTCAGAATGGTTCACGTAAATTCGGACTAGTTAGAATAGCATTTAGTATGAAAAATATAGGAAAGAGTGTTTGTTTCATTTTAGCGATAATCTCAATGGCGTGTTCATCTAGTGATGATGCCACTGTAACTCCTCCAGTTGAAGCAATCCCTGAAGAGATTGCACCTGTAGAAACCTTAGATTTTGTAAATGCAGAGTTTGTTGCAGATATGCCTGTATCTCAATTTAATACGAGCTTTGTATATGATGATAAAATTTATGCTACAGCTGAAGATGAGACCTATGCTTTTGATATTGGATCAAAAACTTGGAGTCTATTAACCACAGATACAGATACTCCAAAGACAACTTTTGATATCGGTTTAAATTTTATACGTGATGGAAAATGGTATCGATTAATTAGGAAAGGACTTTTTGTATTTGATTTTGAATTAAATGATTGGGAGGTCATTAAATCATTTCCTTTATCAGATTTAATATATTCTATACAAGGGTATTACGTAGAAGCTGAAAATGCTGTTTATGTCTTAGACCAAATAAACCGAGCGGAAATCATCTACAAGTATGATCTTTTAACTAATGAATTAATGGAACACTCAACTTTTGATAATAATGCCGGCTGGTATCCCATATCCGAAAATGCATTTATAATAAACGACACGCGATATGTAGCTCATTTGAATGATTGGGAGGATATGGAAATATCTAAATTCAATGAAGATTACACGGTTTTTGAAACCATAAATGTATTAGAAACCGAAAACTATTTAGACGAAGGTGTTGCTTGCCAATTTGGTGATTATATCATTTTTGGATTAGGAGGAGTCCCCACAGGTGATGCTAATGGAAATATTACAAGAGACCCTTCAACGTTGAATTTTCATTACTATAATACAATTACGGATACCTTTGGTACTATGAACACCCCTTTTTACGAAAGTTGTAGAGATGCTCAATTAGTTACCTATAACAACGAATATTATCTAATTGGCGGACTTACTATAACTAATAACCGAACAGAATTTAGAAGTACTATTGAGAAGCTACAATTTGAAATTATAGCTCCTTAAATAGTTAACATGTAAAAAAATGCTTCTGTTTTTGTGACTGAATTAATCATTTTTCGTGAAATAGCCTTCGTTAGATACGGCTGCATCACTAACCGATATACTCGCAGTTTTAAACCAAACTTCTGCATAGTTGCCATCTTCATATTGTTTTTGAATATCGCCGCCATGGGTTTCCGCACCAGAGCACCAATTCATATTTACGTCAGGAGATTTACCATTAGTTTGGTTGTAAGTACCAAGTTTAAAAAATAGACCTTCACCAGTATATGCCTCTTTGCGCTCAACACCATCTTGACCAATTGGAAAGAATAATTTCTTCGTTTGCTCAGGAATATCAGCTTTTGTAGTGTATTCTGATTCTAACAGATTCTTAGTAAATGTTTTAGTTTCATGTCCGTCACTCATAAACTTCAAGCTCATGATTCCGTCTTTTACAACAACTTCATAGCTAAATTCTTCACCTAAAGCAATACCATCTTCAGGCTCTGCTGGGTAGGTGTCAGCTGTTTCACCAACCACAGAAAAGTCATTTCCCCAAACAGCATTAGAATAGTCCCATCTACCAGCATTATCATCACCAGCGGTATTAATTTCATAATGCCAAAAAACAGAACCTTTAGTGTGACCCGGAAATTTTTTGTAAAATATTTTAAGTGGCTCGTTCTCAAAGGCATCTGCACTATGAATTTGACCAACTACAACAGCATGTGTTGCAGCTACTCTTGCATCACCAGTAGAAGAAACATTCATAACTTTTAATGTAGCGGTTAATTTATCATCTGCCGTTTCTGGATAAAACTTTTTAATCTGCGCTAGTTCTGTTCTGGTATTATTAGAAGTGCCATGAGTATCGCCACCATTGGGAGCTTTAAAAACTACCCAATCATCTTTGCCGTCATTTGTAGTATAGAAGAAATCTTTGTTTTCGAAATTATTGGCAATCCCTGCATTAGATCCATCCCCCAGAATTAATTTCCAATCATCGAAAAAAGGAATGACATCGCTGGCATAAACTGTTTTATCCATTTGTTCTTCGCTAGAACCGTTCTCAGTTGCTGAATCTACTTTTTTATTAGTGTCCTTACAGCTATTAAATGATAGACCTAACACTAAAAGAGAAGCTACTAATGTGATTGTATTTTTATTCATTTTTCTTATTATATAAGGGTATAAGTTATGAATAGTTTAAATAAATTAGCGAATATTAAATATTTATAATATAATTTATTAAAGTTGATATATTATTAGAATTCACTCCATGTAAACAACTGTGAAGAAATAGATTACTTCAATTGACTAATGAAATTTTTAATAGCTCTACCCACAAAATCTTTTTCTGAAACTATAAATCTAACATTAGTATTATTTTTTCTAAGAACAATTGTAAATAAATCCTTTTCATAATTAGACCCTCCAGAACTAAACGAGGGGCTAACATTGTCATTACCCATATTTTTTCTATAAGTTTCTGTTCCTGTAAATTTAGATTTAGATGAACTCATAAAAGAAGCACTGCCTTTTGTCATTTGGAGTTTGTAATCATATTTCTCATCTCCACCAGCAGCTTTATAACTATCGTAGTTCTTAAAATATGTATACTCAAAAGGATATTTTTTAATAGCGGATTTTAGATATAAATTCAAAATTTTAGGAGCATGGTATTCCTCTTTGATTGCACCTACAACGGCAAGTTTACTAGTTTCTAAATCGTCTGGTATTCTATGATTCTCTTCTTTAAATGAGATTCCGTCAATAATTGTATTTATATTATTTAATTCAAGAAGATAGCTTGACTCTTCTTGAGTTAAACTTAGTTTATTCACCAGTTCAGTATCATAAGTTTTGGAATCTATACCTTCATAATTAGACTTTAATTTTACTACTTCTTTCTCTAATTTTTTTATAATCGTACCTCTATAATCCGATGAAGAATTAATGAATCCTGGTTTTAAATTTAAAATCTCTTTTTTAGGATTTAAAATGTCTGGGTTTTTATTTGAATCATTTTCAAAATAGAATAAGTCGTAATCCGGTCCTTTGAAATGATGATATGTTAACAGAAAAATATATTTTACATCTTTATTTCGGATATCAAATTCAATTTCCTTTAAGGATATTTGACTATTAGTATGTAAATAGTTTCCAACCAGATTAAATCCTTTCTCAATTATATTTTCTTTAAACCGTTCTAAGGTTTCCTCGCTATTATCAATAGAGGCTTGAGGATGAAAAATGAAAACGGTATTACTGTCTAAAGCATCTTCGGGTAACTTTTGGGCTTGAATATTAAAGGCAATTAAAAATAAACAGGACAATAGTATTTTACTCATTATTATAGTATTAGGTTTAATGTAAGCTCACATTAAACGATATATAAAATAAGTTATTGTAAAATGAAATTGACTTAAATGGAACACAACTAATTAATTTACTTTTTTTGGAAGTCGTACATTATGCGCGTTGAAGTCGTTTTTGGTTTAGTTTAATTCTATTATATTTCCCAAACCATAGCTACTTTTCCTCTTGTGCGCATTTGCTCAATAAAAGTGATAGCTTCAGGAATTTTAGTATACGGATATGTGTTTTCTAAATGAATTTTAATTTTACCTTCTTGTACTAAGGATGCCAAGATATTTAGGTCGTCTGAATTGGCTTGTGCGGTAAATTGAGTCAACGGAAATTTGCTAATTGCATTGCTCATTAAAACAGAAAACATATGTTTCATAGTAGTAAAACCGACCATTACACCTCTTTTACCCATTCTTTTGTAATCTGAATGCGTGAGGTTACCGTGGGTGTCAATTACCAGGTCGTAATTATCTTTGTACTGATGGATATTGGTTTTATCGTATGCAATGATTTTATCTGCTCCCAGCGATCTTACAAAGTCTGTATTTCTTAAAGAACAAACTGCTGTAACTTTTGCTCCATATGCTTTTGCCAATTGCACTGCAAAATGACCTACACCACCAGAAGCTCCATTGATTAAAACCGATTCCCCAGCCTTTATTTTTCCATGTGTAATTAGTGCTTGGTACGCTGTTAGTCCGGCAACGGGAATACTAGCCATAATAGGGAAATCTATATGTTCAGGTATTTTGGCACATACCTCTGTTGGTACACAAGCATATTCCGCAAAAGCACCACCGCCCAACATTTCTCCAAACACGTGATCCCCAACTTTAAAGTCTTTTACACCGTTACCTATCTCCTTGATTATACCTGCAAAATCTGACCCCAATATAGGTTCCTTAGGTTTGAACAATCCGAAAGATAAGCGAGCAAAAAAAGGTTTCCCACGAAGAATATGCCAATCAGCAGGATTAGCGGAGTTCGCCATAACCTTCACCAAAATACTATGATCTTTTACAGTAGGCATCTCAACTTCTTCTAGTTGAAGTACTTCTGGTCCTCCATAGGTTCTTTTAGTAAAAGCTTTCATTTTATGTAGTTATCAATGTGATTATAAAGTTTTCTTTTCAATCTGCATATCCGGCTGATTGTTGGCTTTAAACTCAAAAATATCGTTACGAGAATAATGACCATTGACATCAAAATCTAACTTTGCATGTACTATTTCATCTAAATCTATTTCTGCTATCAATGCACCAGCTTCATCAAATAATGGTCCTGCAATAACTTTACCCAATGGAGAAACAATAATACTGCCGCCACGACAAAGATTTTCCGGTTCATTTTCTACTAAATGCTGATATTTCTCTGGATACATAGATTTGGTATAATACTGATTACAACCTAAAACAAAACATCTGCCTTCTAAAGCAATATGTTTCATGGTAGATGTCCATTCTTCTCTTGAGTCCGCAGTAGGTGCAATATAGATTTCCACACCTTTTTGATACATTGACATTCTAGCCAAAGGCATATAATTTTCCCAGCAAATGAGTCCGCCTAGTTTACCAATTTCAGTATCGAAACTAACTAGGGACTTACCATCGTCTTCGCTCCAGATTATGCGTTCGCTTCCTGTAGGTTTTATTTTTCGGTGAACACCCAAAAAGCCGTCAGAAGGGGAGATGTAAAGCATTGAACAAAATAAACTACCATTATTAGATTGCTTTTCTGTGATACCAATAACTAAATATACTTTCTCCGTCTTAGCAAGTTTTACTAATCTTTGGAGTTCTTCACCTTCTAAATCAATACTATTTTTATGATATTCGGTATAGATTTTTCTACCTTCTTCTGTTCTGCTACCAACCACAGCACCAAAAGAGAACCCTCTTGGATACCCAGGAATAAAGGATTCCGGGAATACAATTAATTTACAACCTTGCCTTGCGTGGGTTTTTACTAGGATTTCTATTTTTTGAATAGTTTTTTCTTTGTCAAAAAAAACCGGACTATCTTGAATTAGGCAGACTTTTACTTTCATGTATACGGCAAATATTCACCGTAAGTTAACAATTATTCCAACCCCTTTTTATCGGGATTCCAGAATGGTTTTGTTTTAATTTGTTTTGCACTCCAATTCAACTCTTTTCTGAAATAATTGGTTAATGTAACACAAACCCTACTATCACCGGCAATGTATACGATTGTCTCGCCTTTCATTTCGGGAATTATACTATTCAATTTTTGGATGATCTCTACGGATGGATTTTCACTCATCACATTAAAATCAAACGGATTAGCACCATTTACATCTGGAAAAAAATCATCCATATTCTCACTGTAGATAATGCTCTCTATTTGTTTATTATCCGATAGATTTCGATTAATAATATATAGATGTGAAAGTGCCGATAGATCGCCGATCATTAAATAACTATCTGCGGAGTCATCAACAAGAAATTTCCCTTTTTTCCACTTAAAATATACCGTGTCATTGGGTTTGCAAGTTTCTACCCATTTAGCCCCTATACCGTTACTATGAGTTGCAATGGCAATATCTATGGTACTATTTTCTTTATTAATATCCCAAACGCTATAACTTCTTACTTTGTCTTTTAAAGAAATCTCATCTTGATCGATTCCTACGCCTAACCTTAAAAAATGCCCAGGCACAAAATCATAATCAGCAATGCCATCACTCTGAATGCGTATTTTATAGACTGAATCTGATATTTTTGTTTTTGTAAGGATAATTCCTTTTTCAAGAACCTTTTTAATAATGGTTTCCATCAACCCCATATTGTTTCGTTTTTAATTAATGAACAAAGCACCTAGAAATTATATTCTCGGTGCTTCGTCTATAATTTTGTCAATTGCTCTCAAAATTAAATGATCTAATTCTTGAAAATGGTTAAGCTTCACTGTTGTTCTTAAACTCAGAAATCATCTCAAAAAGAGATTTAGGAGCCCTGCCCGTAGCTTTTTCATAGTCGGACGGCACATCGTTAGCTCCAGCTTTTATCCCTTCATATATACCCGCAATAACGGTACCCATGAAATCTCCTAAAGCAGCTTTTCTATCGGCAGCATAATTGTCAACCGTTACCGAATTGTAGATAAGATTAGTGCCATATACCTTATTGATATTTTCTGCCAACTCGCTTTGCGTTACAGGTTCACCAACCAAGTTGTATACTTGACCATTGTGCTTATCTTCAATTAATAATTTTGCGTAGGCGTATCCCAACTCTTCTCTGCTAGTGTAGGTACATTTTCCTTGTCCGGCACAGTTCTCTATTCTGCCTTCTTTAATATAAGTATCCAAATACTCCAAATCTGGCTCAATATAGATTCCGTTTCTACCAATAACCCATTGCAGTCCAGATGCTTGGACGTCTTTTTCTGTTTGTCTGTTGCTTTGTACTATAGGGCTAAAAGCGTTTTTATCTTCATCACCAACAATGCTCGTATATACTAATTTTTTAACGCCATTTTGTTTTGCAGCTTCTATGACATTTCTATGTTGTTGGATTCTTTTTTGAGGTTCGTCCATTCCGGAAACCAAAAGAACGGCGTCTACGCCTTGTAAAGCTGAATTAAAATCTTCACGACTATTATAATCTCCTTTTCTAATTTCTACCCCTAAATAGGTTGCCTTTTCTACAGTTCTGGCAATCCCTATTACATTCTCTTTTCCTATTAAGTTAATTAAGTGTTTTACAATAGATGCACCTAATTTTCCACTGGCTGATGTTACTGCTATTTTCATTTGATTTTATATTTATCTTAAGCTACAGTAGCTTTGTTTTTTCTTCTATTGATGAATTTATCTTTTATAACGGGTATTCTAATGATAAAACCTAACCCCACAATTACGGCATATATGATCCAGGTTTTTTCTAATATGGCAACATGTAAAAGACTAAGTACAATGGCGGCATATGCCCAACTTTGAAGCTTTTTCCATGTGGCTTTTAGCTTTTTCATCCATTTTCTATTAGAAGTTAATAACAACGGAATTAAAATTAAAACAGCTATAAAACCTGCTACGTAATTTACTTGGGTAAACGTTTCTAAAAAGCCTTCTGCCCAAATAAATATTATAAAGTGTAATAAACTCCATACTGCAGTAGCAATACCCATTGCTTGCCTAACAAATAGATTGGTGACACCGAATAGTATGAAAAATGGAGTACAGGTAAGTACAGCAGTCATCCATCGAATAGCAAATTCACCTGTAATATGGTATAACATTTCTAGTGTAGACAAACCTTCTTTACCTCCGTTATCTACCAATGATAAATGGAAGCCATTAGTCATATCAATTTTAAACATATTGCTTAAAATGAATAATGGAAGAATTGCCAAAATAGCAACAATCATCCAACCATAATTTTTCTTTAAAAATGCCATATTATAATGAAGCTTTTAATTCATTCAATTCTTTTTCCAAAGCTTCAGATTTTGCTTTGAACTTTTCCATAGCTTTCTTTAATTGACCTATTTTTTTAAAGGCTTCTTCATCTTGTACAGCTGTATAAAGCGTTTGACCGTCAACCTCTTTTATTTTCGATTTGCTACCACAAGTTGGGCAATTTGCTACTTGACTCATAAACTTATTATTTAATTCTTATTAATACTACTTTACCATCAAATATACTTTCTAGCGTATACTTATCATTTCTACCAACTTCCTTTAAAAATGCACGAGATTCAGTCATGTTGGCATTATCAACATAAATTATGGTATTGGTATGAAAGTTTGACTCTAGCATATTAAATAGGGGTTGATACAAATCTTTCCAACCATCTAAAAACAATAAATCTATTGGCGCTTTATGGTTTTGCAAAGTTTGCATGGCATCACCAATTCTTACATCGATGATATTGGATACTTCCGCTTTCTTAAAATTCTCCATAGCCTTTTCAGCCTTTGAAGCAATTAACTCGGTTGTAATAATTCTACCTTTCGTTTCTAAGGCACCTTGCGCTAAAAACAAAGTAGAGATACCAAATGAGGTTCCAAATTCTACAATATTCTTAAACTTATTTTTCTTTATTAATTCTACTAAAAACAATCCTTGTTCTTCTGTTATAGAGAGATAGGCATGTTTAAAATCTTCCGGCTGCATTGGTCTAATTATACTCTTGACCAAACCTTTTATAATTCTAGTTTTATCGTTTTTAGCATCATTATAAAGTTCGATTAAAGTTGCTTTTATGTTTTCTTGATGTAGGACAATCATATTTTTTTATTAAATCAATTAAATTCTATTTTTAGAACTACATTATTTTTTGATATTTAATTATCAATGGAACTGGATAGCTCCCAATCAGTATAATTCAAAAAACTCTCGAAACAATTTTTGATTCAAGAGTCTTTTGGTATACATAATTAATCTTTATTACAAAATATTAATTACTCTAGATTGATTGTGAACGATGCTCCTGGTTGAAACACAAATCCTTCTCCAATTTCTACAACTAAAACGTTATCAGAATCAATTCTAAGATTTACTGCGGCATCACTTGAGGTAAAGCTTTTTACATTATGATCTACATCAAAAGTTAAATAATAACGATCAAAAGACCCTGCTTCAATAGTTCTAAAAAGAGGACCTTAGTTAGCATCATCTGCTTGTGCTACTAAGGTATATTCAATACTATTACCGTCAATATCAATATCATACAACCCTAATAAATAAGATGGGAATTCTACACCTTCTACAATGGTAGTAGAAGCTTCTAATGATCCTGCTGGAGCGCCAAAAAGGTCTTCTATCTTTTCTTCAATACCATCCGTTATTTCTGTTCCCTGAAACGTGTTTCTAACATGAACCGTCTCTCCATTTAAAACTTGAGGAGTTATGGGCTCTTTTTCACTAACAGTAATTGAAAAAGAAGCTCCTGGCTGAAATACGAATCCTTCACCAATTTGAACCACTAAAACATTATCAGAATCAATTCTAAGATTTACAGCAGCATCGCTAGAAGTAAAACTTTTTACGTTGTGAGGTTCGTCAAAAGTTAAATAGTATCGGTCAAAAGATCCTGCTTCAATTGTTCTAAAAAAACCACCATATGTGGCATCTCCTGTTTGTGCAGTCATTTGAAAATTAATACTATTTTCATCAATATCAACGTCATACAGTCCTAGCAAATAGGATGGAAATTCTACAGCATCTTCAATTGTGGCAGTTGCGGATAATGCCGTTGGATCTGCATCCGGAAAAAATACTTCAATTGGAACTTCAGCACCATCAGTAAAAGCTGGTCCGACTCCTCCTTGAAATGTGTTTTTTATAGCAACACCGGTTCCTGTTTCAATTACTGAATTTGCCGTAATATCAAGATTGTCGTCATCATTACTGCATGATACTAACGAAATAGCTGCTATTATTAAAGCAAAAAACAGCGTATTATATTTATAATTTTTCATCGTTTATTTTATTATTACTTTATAAAGTAAGTGTTAATTAAAATTTACCGTTTGTATTCTTCCAATCAGATTTTGCAGGAATAGTAGCTATCACATCCCAGTGCTCAACTATTAATCCGTTTTCTAGTCTGAACAAATCATAATATGCCGTATGGTCTCCTTTTCCAAATTTTCCTTCACTAACACTTAATACAAAGTTCCCTTGCCCTAAGACCATATGAAGATTATCGTACTCCATTACTAATCCGTTTTCTGCGAAATACTTCATTGCAGCTCCAAAACCTTCTAAACCGTCTGCAACCGAAGGATTATGTTGTACATATTCTTTAGGATTGATGTAATTAGCCACTTTATCCATTTGATGATCTAACAATACATCTTCAATAAATCCTCTAACTACTGCTTTATTAGCTTCAGTCTTGTCTAAATCTGTAAGCGCTGTTGCACCATCAAACTGAGTATGACCACTTGGGTTTGGTTTTTGAACCTCTAAAAGATTATCCCAATGCTCAACAATTAATCCGTCTTCAAAACGAAATATGTCAAATGCAGCTTTTGGTCCGAAGAAATCATATTCTGTTTGAGCAAAAACATAATCACCATCTTGAAATGCACGAACAACGTTTGCTTTAAATCCTCCTTCTGGAGCATGTTGCATTAACTCTCCAAAACCTTGTAAACCATCTGCAACACCTAAGTTGTGTTGAATGTATTTGTTTGGATTTATGTAAGAAATTGGAGTTTGATCACCTGTATTAAAGCTGTTTAACAAAGCAACCACTTTATCCTTATTTGATAATGTTACGTTTTTCAAAGAAGATAAAGATTGGAATCTCATCATATCTATAGTAGACTGATCCATCATTCCCATAAACTCTTTGGCTACGGGAGCATTCATAAAATCATTGATTACAGCATCTGAATTTGCTTTTGTATCCCAATAAACGACTGCTACTTGTTCACCAGAATCATTGGATCCCGTAATGCGTTGTAAAAAGCCTTTTTGTTTTTCGGTAAACTTTGGACCAACACTTTTATTTACTTTATTGAAAGCTTTTATATCAGTACCCTCTTTTGTGTTGAAAGTCATTACCTCTGTAAACGTGCTATTGGTTGCCTTAAATTTATCTTTGATGGTGAAACGCGACATTTTCATGGTAGACCCTTCAATCATACTAGCATAACCAGCCACAGATTTGTCATTCATAAACTTATCCATAGACGCTTTGGCATCTGCGAGTGATTTCCAATATACCAATACAATGTACTTACCTTGTTCGTCCACACCACTTTGACGTCTAATATAACCAGGTTGTTTACTTGTAAAAGTTGCTTCTATTTCAGCATCAAGGGTATTGAATTCTAATTCACTTGCCGTGGTTTTTAGATTAAAACTAGTTACTTCTAAAACTGTTTCTATTTTTTTGTCTTCTGTGTTACAACTAGCTATTGCCATTGTAAAAAGACTTAATGCTATTAATTTAGATTTCATAATGTTCATTTGTTCTTAATTAGTGTTATTTAACACTACAAAACTAATGGTACATTAATCTGTATTGATTATCAATATGATGCTAAGAATGGTAAATGTGAGATTTCTAGAATTGCTTGTTTCTGAACTCTTTAGGAGATAAATTCATGTTCTTTTTAAAGAACTTGGTAAAATTAGTGAGTTCGTCAAAACCGGCATCAAAAGCAATTTCTTTAAAGCTTTTATGTGTACTGACAATAGCTCTCTTAATTTCTAATACTACATAATTATCAATAAAGGTTTTGGCAGTATTCAACGTGAATTCTTTCACTACCTCATTAAGGTGCTTTGTTGTAATTGAAAGCATTTCTGCATAATCTTTTACATTTCTAGTTTTTATATAATGCTCTTCTACTAAATTTTTAAACCTAATGAATACGGGATAGTGTTTTGAGTTGTTCCGTTCTGTATTGGTGCGAGAATTACGCTCTAATCGTAATAAATACAAATCTATTAAAGCTGCGACAATATTTATTTGAGCAAAGGTATTAGTGTTTCTGAGCTCTAAACTTAGTTCCTTTAAAAAGTTTTCGTTAAGAGATTCGTTATTAGAAATAGGAGAGGTAATATGGTAATTATATAGATGGGAAATAATAGCTATGGAAGATTTTGAAAAATGATTTAAGACGAAATCTTCTGTAAAAATTAATAAGAAACCTTCATAATCTGCATTTTTCTGAAACGCATGTATTTGCCCTTTTGCAATTTTAAGAACTGAACCATTCTTTAAGGTATATTCTTTTAAATCTATGGTATGTTTTCCAATTCCTTTAGTAACGATTAATAATGCGAAAAAATGAATTCTATGAGATAGGGTAGGGTCATGGTCTGCCATCTCAGGAATTCTTGCGAATAGCTCTGTTAATACTAAGCACTCAAAATCTTTTGTGTTATCCGGACCTTGAAACGATATGTTGGGAATTTCTTTCAAATTAAATTTTGTAAACCTTCAATAACTAATAGGCAATTCTACTCTATCCATATCCCAAGCTATATACATAACACCAACTCCTTCTTGTAAATCATCAAATTGAATAGAAAATTCTTCAACTGGCTGCTGGTTTTTTAATACATGAGCATCAACTCTTAAAACATCATTGTTTTTATCGTAACTATAATGACCCCAATGATCTAAAGCAGTATTAAATATTATGGTCCAGTGCTCTTCAGTAGGTATGGCATACATAGAATACGTGCCTTTTTTGAGAAGTTTACCATCTATTTTTACGTCCTTATACACCTTAATTTCTGTAGCCTCATTTGCACCTAGACGCCATATTTCATTGTATTTGACCATACCACCAAAAACTTGTCGCCCGTTTTTCTGTGGTCTACTGTAATCAATTTTTAAAACAGGAAATTCAGGAAGGTTTCTTTCAGGAGCAAATTTTATGTCATGGGCAAAATGATCAGGTAAATACACTCTGTCTAGCGGACTTTTATCTAAACCTCTAAATTCTTGTGCAAAACCAAAGGTGGTTAACAAACTAAAAACTGCAAATACTTTAATAAATTTCCTCATACTACTATTCTTTATGAATCAATACATTCGGAAAGTTAAGGATTATCAGCCTATTTTAAGATTAAGCCTAGCATATCTATTTACTTCACCTCATTTATTAACTCGGTATTATCCTTAAAAGCCTTTATATTCTCTAAGGTTGTTATCGTAATTTGATCCATTGCCTCTTTAGTAAAATAAGCTTGGTGAGAAGTAATCAATACATTCGGGAAACTCAACAATCTCAATATTTGCTCATCTTGAATGATGTGCTCAGATAAATCTTCAAAGAATAGATTTTCTTCTTGTTCATACACATCAATACCTAAGTAACCTATTTTCTTCGTTATTAGACCTTCAATTGCATCTGCAGTATTAATTAACGCTCCACGGCTTGTATTAATAATCATAACGCCTTCTTTCATAACGGCTATAGAAGTTTTATTGACTATATGTTTGGTGTGTTTGTTTAGCGGACAATGAAGAGATAAGATGTCTGACTGTTTAAATACTTCTTCTAATGAACCATATGTTACTCCCAATTCTAATAACTCTTGATTCTCGGCAATGTCATAAGCGATTATGTTGCAGCCGAAACCTTTAATTATTTTGCAAAATGTAGCACCTATTTGCCCTGTTCCTATAACACCAACTGTTTTTTTATGCAGATTAAATCCGATTAGATTCTTTAATGAAAAATTACCTTCTCTAACTCTGTTGTAAGCTTTGTGTGTTTTTCTATTTAAGGTTAGTATCAGTGCTAATGCATGTTCTGCCACTGCCTCTGGTGAATATGCCGGTACTCTAGCTACTTTTATGCCTTTACTTTTAGCTGCCTCTAAATCTACATTATTATAACCTGCGCAGCGTAATGCTATTAATTTTACTCCGTTAGCCGCTATTACCTCAATCGTTGCCTTGTTGACAACATCATTTACAAAAACACAAACTACATCACTACCTGCAGTAAGTTTAGCAGTGTCTGAATTTAATGCAGTTTCATAGAAAGAGAAATTATTTTGGTGAGCATCATTGTACTTTTCAAAGTATTCTTGGTCATAAGACTTCGTACTAAAAACAGCTATTTTCATAAAAATTTTATTGGTAAGTTATTACGCAATAAAAATACTTAATGGAACTTAAAATTTTATGACAATTATCAGGTTTGTAATTTAAGTTTGTGGGTCTTTTCTAAACAACTCTATCAAATCAAAAACCAACACACAGAAAACTACCCAAATGAATCCGGCAATGAATCCGCCTGCAATATCTGATGGAAAATGTACTCCTAAATATATTCTACTTATACCTATGCTTAAAATGACGGTTATCAAAACAATAATCAATACATATTTTATCATCTTTTGAATATTGAACTTGGTGACTAGAAAAATTAAAAATCCATAAAATGCCATTGCACTCATTGCATGTCCGCTTGGGTAACTCAAGGTTTCTACAGAAACCAAATGTTCAATGCCTGGTCTTGCACGATCAATAAATCTTTTAAGCATCATGTTAGAAATGGTTGCCAATGCCAAAATTAAGGTTGCCTGCACTATATATTTCCAACGTTTAAAAACAATAAGGGACACTAAAAGAAAAACAGTAAGCACAATTAAATAGCCATATGTATCGCCAACATTGGTCATAAATTTAAAATAAGAAGTTAATTGGGGCGAACGATAAGAAATTATATAATCAGTAATAGCTGTATCATAAGTAGCTAGTGTTTCGGTTTTTAATGTCTCAGTCAATTCTACAAATAAATTAATACCACCTACAACCAAGATCAAAGCTATTAGTACGGTAATTACATAAGGCAGTGTTGTATTGTACTGATTAAGTTTATTCGCTAAAAATTCACGTAGCGATTTTATAAATGTAAAAAGGGACTGTTTCATGAAACGCTCTGTTTAATTAGGCGTAAACTTAGCCGATATCGGTCAATTTCAATGTTTCAAATAAATTGATAACTGACTCGATTGAGTTAACCTAACCTTTTTTAATAATTACATGTAGTAATCTAATTTGGACGAGTATAGTGCGAACCCTTATCTTTATACGATAATAGAATTGTTAGAAATTATGAAATCACCCAATTGGAAAACTGCCATAGAATTTGATGATATTACCTATAAAAAATGTGACGGTGTAGCCCGTATAGCTTTTAACCGACCTAATGTGCGAAATGCATTTAGACCACATACGACAAGTGAACTTATTAAAGCTTTTTATGATGCTCAAGAAGATACTTCTATAGGAGTGGTTTTGCTTTCTGCGGAAGGACCATCTACTAAAGACGGAATTTGGTCTTTTTGTTCTGGAGGTGATCAAAAGGCTAGGGGAGAGAAAGGGTATGTTGGTCAAGATGGTCAGCATCGTTTGAATATATTAGAAGTTCAGCGGATGATTCGCTTTATGCCAAAAGTGGTTATTTGCGTTGTACCGGGATGGGCCGTTGGTGGCGGACATAGTTTGCACGTAGTTTGCGATATGACCTTAGCTAGTAAAGAACATGCTATTTTTAAACAAACCGATGCTGATGTAACCAGCTTTGATGGTGGGTATGGATCTGCTTATTTAGCAAAAATGGTGGGACAGAAAAAAGCTCGTGAGATATTCTTTTTAGGTAGAAACTACTCTGCACAAGATGCTTTAGATATGGGTATGGTAAATGCCGTGGTACCTCATGATGAGTTAGAAGACACTGCTTTTCAATGGGCACAAGAGGTTTTAGAAAAATCGCCTATATCAATAAAAATGCTAAAGTTCTCTATGAACCTTACCGATGACGGAATGGTGGGACAACAAGTATTTGCAGGTGAAGCAACAAGATTAGCCTACATGACCGAAGAAGCTAAAGAAGGTAGAAACGCATTTCTAGAAAAGCGTAAACCAAACTTCGGTAAAGATAATTGGCTACCGTAGGTTCGTTGTTCGTTGATGGTTGTCCGTTGATGGTTGTCCGTTGATGGTTGTCCGTTGATGGTTGTCCGTTGATGGTTGTCCGTTGATGGTTGTCCGTTGATGGTTGTCCGTTGATGGTGACCTTAAAAAAGTTCATTTTTTCTTTAGAAAAAATGAACTTTTTTAGTCTTTGGAAACTGGAAACTGGAAACTGGAAACTGGAAACTGGAAACTGGAAACTGGAAACTGGAAACTGGAAACACCCTAAACTAAAAAGAGTCCGATCAGTGAAGATCAGACTCTTTTACGAGAACACTATATGAAAATGAAAAAATTTTAATTCGTTTTTAATAACACTGTAAATGTATATATCATTTAGAGTTCTTTGAAACTATTGTTGCCATACAAGAGATTTTTGTTGTGAACTGCTCAAAAAACGTGGTATTGCATTTAAAAGGTTAAAGTTTTGCCCTTTTTATCGAATAGAAGCTATTATTTCTTTTAATAGTGTGTTGAATTGTTCGTCGGTCTGTTCTTTTAATCCAGTTCTGACAACAACAAGATCTTTTGATGGTATAATAAAGATGCGTTGTCCTTGAAATCCGTTTACGGAATATAGGTCTGTGGGAATGTCTTCATATTTACCTTCGGCATTTAACCAAAAATGGGCGCCGTAGGTTCCGTTAGAATTGATTGTAGGTTTGGCTACATAATCTGACCATGATTCTGAAAAGATGCGTTTACCGTTCCAATCTCCCTTATTCAAGTATAGCAATCCAAATTTAGCCCAATCTCTGGTAGTTGCCCATCCGTAAGAAGACAAAATAAAGTTGCCAGATAAATCGGTCTCTAAGAGCATAGAGTTCATTCCTATTTTATCGATCAATTCTCTATAGGGGAAATCTAAATACTCTTGATGTGTAGCAAACTGCTCTCTTAGAATACCAGAAAGTAAGTTTGTGGTGCCAGAAGAATAGTTCCACACTTCTGTTGGTTCGGCTACTACTTTTTTATATCGTTGTGCCAAAGTCATATCAGAATCTAAGAAAAGCATCTTTGTAACATCAGATATTTTAAAATAGTTCTCATCCCATTCCAATCCGCTTTGCATACGTAATAGGTGATTTAGGGTAATATCGGGCTTGTGGTTCTTCATGCTCATTTCCTTAGCAAATGGCTTAAATTCCATGTCGATTTCATCTTGGTACTCCAAAATACCATAAATCGTACCCAAGATACTTTTGGTCATTGACCACCCAAGAATTTTTGTATCCTTCGAAAATCCGCGTATATAACGTTCACCAATAATTTGATTTTTATGAACCACTAAAAGAGATCTTGTTTTTTGTTCTGGATCCTGAAAAGCATTTTCAAATGCTACTTCTAATTTATCATAAGCTACATTTTCTAATACCGTATCAATAACACCGTTGTTTCCATATGGGAAAGGCAGTGAATCTTGCACTTGAAATCTATTGGGGACAATGTCGAAATTGTGTTTAGAAAACTCTTTGTTTGTAAGTACAGCACCAAGTCCTTCTTTATAAACTGCTGTTCTTGGCATTAGTCCGTAAACGTTAGCTGTAGCAGATGTACCTTCTTGCGATACTTCACAATCTGCCAAGTTTATTAATGGCATCTCATTATCGTTCAATGTAATATCTACAGGGTCTCTATCAGCGATAAATACTGTAGAAGCCATGTTTTTAGAAGCATAACCAGATATTAGATTTAGTTTGGGGTAGTTGAAATATGCCGCGGCAATAATACCTACTAAGACAATACCTAAAAGCAGCTTTGTTTTCTTCATTCTTAATATATTCTATATGAAATTATAATGTGTTGGAATTCTACTTTGACAAACACTGCCTGTTTTACCCGAATTATTTTATCTTATCCCATGTTTTATCGGAAGTAAGCCTAAAACTACCAACATGGTTAAAATTACATTCTTGAGGTAAAATCAATGATAAAAATGTGCTTTCATCTTTAGCCTTATATAAATGGTATTCTTTACCAACAATGGGTTCAAAACTAAACTTAGCACTATATACAAGATTGTTGTATTCAAAATTATCCATCAGTTTCTTATACGAAGCTTGTAGTGCTTCATATTCTGCCTTAAACTGATTATTAGCACTTACAATATGTGTGTTCTTCCAAGAAGTTACATCTGGCGGAGTAATTTTTGGTGCTGATACTCCGGTTGCAAAAGGGGATAGTTTTCCGTGATACTCTTGGGTATCTTCATTGAAAACTACATTATCTGGTTTTTTATCTTTTTTCATAGCAGTACAAATTTAAAGAAAAGCCCTCATTTATCACTTGCAAGATTATAGGGGTATAGGTATCTTCCATTCTTTAATTCCGAATTCAACAAAACAATCTAATTTTAATGGCTTTTAAACCTGCCTTCTACTTCATATTGTTATGCATCATGGTATCGTGTAACACAGAAAAACGTTCAAAAGAAGTGGTGCTTTATGAAAATTATTGCGCCAGCTGCCATGTGGCTCCCAATATCAATGATTTGCCTAAAGATATATGGAGAGATAATGTACTGCCAGATATGGGAGCAAGATTGGGAATTATTACTCCCGAAAATCACCCGTATTATAAGTACTCTTTCGATGAACAAATTGCTATCATTAAAACCGGAATTTACCCGAATAGACCCATCATAAATGAGGAAGATTGGGAATTGTTGGTCGATTATATTATTAGTATGGCACCGGATAGCGTTGTAAACAATGCTATTAATATTGATAATGCTGAGCTATCTCAATTTAACACCAAACCTGTTGCATTAGACAGTGTTAAGGGCAACTTATATACTTTCTTAAGTATAGACACACAACATCATCAAATACTTACTGGTAATAGGAGAGGAGTATTAAGTGCTTATGACCTTAAAACAAATACCAATAGCGATATCGGCAATTTTGATTTAGCGATTACGGATGCTCGAATTATTGGTGACAGTATTTTTGTGACAAATATGGGTATTATGGACCCAAATGAAATACCTAGAGGAAAAACTGTTCTTAAAAACGGTAGTGCAACCGCTGTTCTACAAGATTCATTGCATAGACCTGTACACACCTTATATATTGATTTAAATAAAAATGGAAACGAAGAAATTATTATTAGTGAATTCGGTAACCTAAAGGGTAAACTGACTTTACTTGAAAAAGATTCTTATGGCTTCTATAAAAATAAAACCTTATTAAATGTACCCGGAACGATACGGGTAATTGCAAAGGATATGGATCGCGATGGAAAACAAGATTTAGTGGTAATGGCAGCACAAGGCGATGAAGCTATGTATATATTATACCAAAAAGATAATTTGAATTTTGAGGTTGAAAAAGTAATTCGATTTAGCCCCGTTTATGGTTCTAGTTGGTTTGAACTGGTTGACTATAATGGAGATGGGTACGATGATATAATTACAGTTAACGGTGATAATGCAGATAAATCTATATTTCATAAACCTTACCACGGTATGCGTATTCATTTAAATGATGGTAACAATAAATTTACAGAAACATTTTTCTTCCCTTTAAATGGTGCTACCAGAGTTATTGCCAATGATTTTGATCAAGACGGGGATGTAGACTTTGCATTGTTATCAACTTTTCCAGATTATGAGAAGCACCCAGATTATAATTTTGTGTATTTAAAAAATGAAGACAGTACAAACTATTCTTTTAGTTCAGAGCATTTTGCAGATATAAATTTGGGGCGATGGTTTTTGATGGATGTTGACGATATAGACAATGATGGTGACGATGATTTGGTATTAAGTGCGCTGAATTACTCTTTTACTCCTGTACCAGAATATTTTGAAAAAGTCTGGAAGGAAAGTTATACCGACCTTTTAATTTTAGAAAATAAACTACATTAGTAGGTATGAAGAACAAATTATTCATTGTTTTATCTCTTGTTATAACCGTTAATTGTACAGATAAACCTTTGAATGATAAGTATGATTGGGTACCAATGACCGTTACGGCAACTGCATACAATTCCCTTCCGTACCAAACTTCTTATGAGCACCCAGCAATTACAGCGTGGGGAGATTCTATAAAACAAGGTCAAAAATGGATTGCCGTTTCTAGAGATTTATTAAAGAAAGGATTAAGCTATAACACCATGGTTAAGATAGATACCTTTGAAGGTGTTTATTTGGTGAAAGACAAAATGCATTCTCGTTGGCGAAATAGAATAGATATTTACATGGGCGAAGATGTAAATAAAGCAAAAGAATGGGGGAGACGTAAAATCACTATTTCATACGCTGTTGAAAAAGATAGTTTAGAATTTATTGAATGAAGAAAAAGAGTATAGTTTATTTTGTTTTGGGTCTACTAATATTATCATGTACTTCTACAAAAAGTATTGTGGACCATCCAATAACTTTTAATGAAGAACGAAAAATATTGACTCTAGAATATCTTCAAAATAGATACGGATTAGAGCAAGATTCCCCTAAAATTGAGCCTAAAATGATTGTTTTACATTGGACGGTCATTCCCACATTCGAAAAATCATTTAAAGCCTTCGACCCGGTTACATTACCCAATTGGAGACCAGATATTAAAAATGTAAGTGGTTTAAATGTATCTTCTCAATTTATGGTCGATAGAGATGGTACCATATATCAGCTATTGCCAGAAACGACCATGGCGCGCCATGTTATAGGGCTAAACCATTGCGCTATTGGAGTTGAGAATGTTGGTGGTACCGAAGAACTTCCTTTAACCAAAGCACAATTAAAATCTAATATTTGGTTGGTGAAGTATTTGAAAGATAAATATGATATTGACTATTTAATTGGACATTACGAATACACTCTTTTTGAAAATCACCCATTGTGGTTAGAAATAGATGAGGGTTATAGAACTGTAAAAACAGACCCAGGACCTGAATTTATGGCTAATGTTAGAAAAGCAGTAAAGAATTTAGATTTTAAAGAACTACCCATTAAACAATAGAAAAACAACTAAAGAATAACAGTACATGAAAAACATATTTTTATCTATAGTAAGCTTATGCTCGCTATCGGTTATTGGGCAATCAGAGAATATTACTACTCAATTATACGATACTTACGAGAACTACAAAGAAAGTTCTATTGGCAAACGACGCATAAAAAGAATCGACATACAACCCCTTATTGATAAGCTTTCTACAAATAAAAAGTTTAAGGTAACAACCGTAGGCAGATCTATTGGCGGTAAAGATTTAAGCCTAATAAGTATTGGTACCGGCGAAACCGATGTTTTTCTATGGTCTCAAATGCATGGCGATGAACCAACTGCTACACAAGCTATTTTTGATATTCTAAATTTCTTTGATAGTGAAGATTTCAAAAAAGAGAAAGAAGCTATTCTTGCTAACCTAACAGTTCACTTTTTACCAATGCTGAATCCTGATGGGGCTGAGCTTTATCAACGTAGAAATTTATTAGGAGTAGATATTAATAGGGATGCGTTGCGTTTACAGTCTCCAGAATCTCAAACTTTAAAAAGAGTACGTGATAGTCTTGATGCCGATTTCGGATTCAATCTTCATGATCAAAGCACATATTATAATGCTGAACGTACAGAGAAACCTGCTACTATTTCATATTTGGCTCCGGCTTATAATTATGAAAAGGATATCAATGAAACTCGTGGTAATGCGATGAAAATCATCGTTTTTATGAATGATATTTTACAGAAATATGCACCAGGACAAGTTGGCAGATATAATGATGATTTTGAACCAAGAGCTTTTGGTGATAATATTCAAAAATGGGGAACAAGCACTATTTTAATTGAATCTGGTGGATATGCAGAAGATGTAGAGAAACAAGAAATCAGAAAACTGAATTATACTTCTATCTTATCTGCGGTTTATACCATCGCTCAAAAATCTTATGAGACTATAGGAATTGAAGAGTACGAGAAAATTCCGGAGAACGATAGAAAGCTGTTCGATTTAAAAATCGTTGGTGCCAACTATGAACTAATGGGTAAAACGTATACTATAGATATAGGTATGAATCAGATTGAAGTAGATTACCCTGATCACAACTCTTTTTGGTATAGTAGTAGAATTTTAGATCAAGGTGATCTTTCTACGTATTATGGTTATGAAACATTTGATGCTACTGGTTATACCATTAAACAAGCAAAGGTGTACCCAAAGACTTTAAATAATTTTAGTGATGTTGAAAACTTGAATTTTAATGATGTATTGAAACAAGGTTATGGTTATTTGCGTTTATCAAGTTTCCCTGCTAAAAATATTAATTCGCCATATCCTGTTCATTTAATTGGGGCAAAATATATGGTTCCAGAATTGAATTTAATGCCAGGTATCAACCCGACCTTCTTCTTAGAAAAACAAGGAGTTATTGAATACGCAGTAATTAACGGATTTTTGGTAAACCTAAAAGAATCTGAAATACAAGTTCCAAACGGAATGATCTTTAGGTAAAAGATTTAAATTAAGCCTATAAAAAAAGGGAAGCATTTGCTTCCCTTTTTATTTTATATAGAACTGAAAATCTTACAAAGAATCTTCTGCATCTAAAAGTGCAAAGAATTTATCTAAGTTAGGTAAGATGATAATCTTTGTTCTTCTGTTCATTGCCATATGTTCTTTAGAATCATTTTCTACTAAAGGCAAGTAGCTACTTCTTCCAGAAGCGATTAATTGAGAAGGATCAACATCATATTCTTTCTGTAATTTACGTACAATTGAAGTCGCACGTTTTACACTTAAATCCCAGTTATCAGTAACCATCGGCGTGTTAATTGTTCTAGAGTCAGTATGACCTTCAACCATAACTTCCATACTTGGTTCAGACTTGATTACGTCTGCCAATTTTTGTAAAATCTTGTTTGCTTTGCTACTTACATTATAACTTGCAGTGTTGAATAATAACTCATCTGAGATATTGATCATCACTACAGTTTTATCAATACTAACATCAATATCTTCACCTTCTTCAGAAATTGATTGCTTCAATTTGTAAGAGACAGCCAAGTTCATAGAATCTTGTAATGTTTGTGCAGCTGCTAGTTTTGCTGGATCAACATTTTTCAATGTATTTCTCATCTTAGCTTTGGTATTGTTACTCATAACAGCAACATCATCAACGCTAGTGAACTGGCTATCGTTCATATCTTTCAATGAGTTGATTTTTGAATTGTACTCTTCTACACGAGCTTCAATTTTAGTCATTTGAGCTTGTAGCTCTTCTTTCTCAATTTGAGTCTTTTGTAATGTACTCTGTGTTTGAGATAGGTTATCTTCTAATGCAACAAATTTCTTTTTAGATACACATGAAGTTAAAAGTGCTACCGATACTATAGTAACTAAGGATAATCTTTTCATTTTGTTCTCTTTTAATTAATATTAGTCTAATCGGTCTTATATACGGCACAAATCGATAAACGGATGTTTAAATACAGAAGCTATGTTTATATGATTGATGATATATAGCTCAACAAAATGATTATCAACAGGTTGTTGATTTCAGTTTAGAGCAAAAAAAAAGAAGCATTTTCATGCTTCTTTCTATATTTTGATAGATAATTACCTATTCGCAACCACCTGTAAATCCGTTTGCACTAAACTTTGTTTGTACTGCACCTTGTCTAGAACCTGTGTTGATTTCGATAGCTAAGTTGTTTTCACCACTACCATCTCTTTTTGGGCTACAGTATTCAAATAAATAAAAGCTATTAGCTCTCTCTGAAACCTTTTCAGAGATGTCTCTAAAAGTTCTTTCTAATTCATCTTTATTGGTAGCAAATACACTAGCGGTTTTACCTACAGCGGTTAAAACTTCAGTATCAATTTCTGCTCCCAAACCAATACTAAAGAATGAAATATTAGCATTTGCTTCATTTACTTTTTTCAACGCTGCTTCTTCTGTAAAACGAGAAGCTTGATCCGTACCATCTGTAAATATAACTACTGATGCAGCACCAATTTTGCCATCTGCAGTAGATACCTTAACTAAATCAGATGCAATATCTGTTGACTTTATAACTGCTCCGTACAAATCTGTAGAAGGGTCATTACTGATATCATCTGTAATTCCGTCAACTGCGGCTGTAAGCTCAACTCGTGATGATGTCAATTCATTTAATAAGTGCAACTCATCTTCACCATCAAACCAATAAATAGCCATTTTTACGGATTCTGAGGCTGTTGCCGGCATAACTGCTTCTATAAAACTCGTAGAAGCAAGCTTTAATTCTTCTAAGCTACTACTCAATACACTATTACTTAAATCCAATACAAGTAAGGTGTTATTTGAGAAAATTTGTGAGTTTGGTGATATACGTGCTGAAGACTCTGATGTAGAAATGGTATTAAAACAATCATCGTTTCTACCTTGCTCGTAGATAGTAAATTGATTTGCTGTTAAACCAGGTACAGGGTTACCGCCTGTATCAGATACTCTAAAAAATACAGATACTTTACCAGGTAGGGTTGTATATTGTTCTTGTATAGATAAAACTAGTTCTCCTTCTTCGAGTCCTAAACAATCATCTACTTCAGTTCCTTTTCCTAATCCGTCGTCTGTATTCAGGTTCAAGCTTACATCATCATCTGCATTACCACAAGAAACAAGTAGTGTTAAGATAAATAACACACTGAAGCTCTTAAAAAAATTTTTCATATTCATTAATTATAGGTTCAACTAGCAGAACGGACAAAGTTTATTTAAATTATGACGATTGAAAAAATAAATGTTAAAGATTGTTAAAGCGGAAGCTACTCCATGTCAAAAGTTCCCAAAAGACCTATATCTCTTTAGGTTTGTGTCAAATACACTTTCATAATATTAGCCTTAATTTTACTAACTTAGAAGTAGTAAAGCTGTAATTAATGACCCACGAATTCAAGAAAATTATTAAAGAGTATATTATTGCCTCATCTACAAACATAAAATGTGTTTTGGCAACGGTAGTTCATTTAGATGGATCTTCGTATCGAAAGCCTGGTGTTCGTATGCTTATTCGTGAAGACAATATAATGATAGGTGCGGTTAGTGGTGGCTGTGTTGAAAAAGAAGTTTTGTTTCAGGCTCAATCTGTATTTGAGAATCAAACTGCAAAATTAATGACCTATGATGGTAGATTTAGATTAGGTTGCGAAGGTTTGCTTTACATATTATTAGAATCTTTTTCACTAAGCGAAGAGCTCATAAATGATTTTAACTTAGTCATTGAAAATCGTCAATCTTTTGAACTTCATACATCATATCAAAAAGAGTATGGTGTTTTAGATGGATATGGCAGTTACATAAAGCTTAACTCTAAGTCCTATACTTTTAATAAAAACACCAAAGAACAATCAAAAGCATTGTATTTCACACAATCAATGCAACCTTGTCAACGACTTTTATTAATAGGTGGTGAGCATGATGCTGTTCAATTAGCGCATTTTGGATTGAGTATGGGCTGGGAAGTTAACGTAGCCGTTACTCCTAAAGAGAACAAAACGATTTCAGATTTTCCGGGTATTGATACTTTGATTGACTGTGAACCCGAAGATTTTCCTATTGAAACAATAGATAAGAATACAGCCATTCTTTTAATGACACATAGCTACGTTAAAGATTTAAAGTATTTAATGATGCTTAAGAACAGTAGCCCTACGTATTTGGGAGTATTAGGACCAATAAAACGCAGAGAGAAATTGCTGTCTGAATTATTGGAGTATGATATGGATATTGATTTAGATTTTATAGAAGGTGTTCACGGACCGGCAGGATTGAATATTGGAGCAGAAACTCCGCAAGAAATAGCAATATCAATTCTTGCAGAAATTTTAACCGTTATTAGAAAAACTCATCCTGTAATGTTGAAAGATAAATTGAAACCTATTCATTGAAAAAAGATGTAGATATAGCAGTGCTTATTATGGCAGCTGGCGCTTCAAGAAGAATGGAAGGCATCAAGCAATTAATGCCTTGGAAAAGTTCTAATTTCTTATTAGAAACCATTAAAACTGTTCAAAATACTAATGCAAAATCATTGCATGTTGTTTTAGGCTCAAACGTTGAATTTATTACTACTCAGTGTAGTTTAAAAGAAAAAAATATAGATATCATCGTTAATTCAAATTGGAAAAACGGATTGGGTGATAGTATAGCACACGGAGTTAAAGTGTTACTTAAACAAAGACCAACCTTAGACGGAATCTTAATTTGCCTTGCAGACCAGCCTTTATTGAGTTTTGAATACTTAAATTTATTAATTGAAGAGATTATAAAACATCCTTCAAAAATCATAGCAACAAATTATAATAAAAAGGTAGGTGTACCTGCACTGTTTCCTAAATTGCTGTTTAAAGAGTTGTCTGTATTGAAAGGAGATTTTGGTGCTAAAGAAATTCTAAACAATAAAAGCAATGCTATTATTCCATTAGACGCGGCAGATCAAATTGCTGATGTAGACACAAACCTAGAATATCAGAATCTATTAAATCGAACCAATAACACGCTTAATTCGTAACATGATTAAATTAAAACTTACAGTTCTTGTCCTTCTGACTACATTCCTTTCCATTCCAATACTAGCCCAAGAAATGGGTTTTGAAGAATATAACCCCACATCTACTTTGGTGGTGCCCGGTGGTGAAATCACCAAAGCAAAATTCCCCTTTATAGATGTACATAGCCATCAACGAGATATGTCAGTTGAAGCCTTAAACGGATTAATTTCTCATATGGATGCTATGAACGAAGCCATAATGGTGAACTTGAGCGGAAGGTCTGGAGAAAGCCTTAAAGAGAAAATTGATAATATTAATAAAAGTTACCCTAACAGGTTTGTAGTTTTTGCCAATGTAGATTTTGAGGGAGCAAAAGACATGGAATGGGGAAAACAGGCTGCAGCCCAATTAAAGCAAGATATAAAGAATGGTGCTAAAGGATTAAAGATTTTTAAAAGCTTAGGATTGCGGAATAAGGATGCTGACGGTAATCGTTTGGCAATAGACGATTCTCGCTTAGATCCTATTTGGGCTAAATGTGCAGAAATGGGAGTTCCGGTATTAATTCATGCTGCTGACCCAAAGTCCTTCTGGGATGATATGGATTCAGATAACGAACGTTGGCTAGAATTAAAAACACATCCAAGAAGAAAACGTACTGCTACAGATCCAGCTCCTTTTGAGCAAATTATTCAAGAGCAACATAATGTGTTTAAAAAACATCCGAATACCATATTTATAAATGCTCATATGGGTTGGCATGCCAACAACCTTGAAAAATTAGGAGAGCTATTAGATGAAATGCCAAATATGAATGTGGGTATATCTGCTGTTATTGCAGAACTTGGTAGACAACCACAAAATGCTAGAGCCTTTTTTATTAAGTATCAAGACAGAGTATTATTTGGAAAAGATAGTTGGAAACCAGAAGAATTTCCTACGTATTTTAGGGTTTTGGAAAGCAACGATGAATATTTTCCGTATTACAAGAAATATCATGCCTTTTGGTCAATGTATGGGTTGAACCTACCTGACGATGTGTTGAGAAAATTATACTATAAAAATGCGCTAAACCTTATTCCAGGTTTAGATACATCCTTATTTGAAAAGTAGATTATACTTTTTTAAGCACTTCAGCTTCTTCTTTAACGGGAATATCTTTAACATCTTGAAAAATACCACATGATACTTGCTGTTTAGCTAGTGCTGGGGTATTTTTTCTTTTTGTCAAAGCCTCTATTTGCGGATTTAAATACTGCATATCAGAATATTTTTTAATAAAACGCACATACTTAACTGATGTTGCATGACTTAGAATTATTTTACTCTAATTTAAAAAATAATTTACATTGAAATGTGACAAACTACATAAAAGGTATACTAATGAGTAAATAGGTTTTTATACATGCAAAAAGAAGCAGTCTTTACTAATTTAATACGAGAGCATCAGGGGCTTTTATATAAGGTGACTTCAATTTACACTGACAATAAAGAAGATCAAGAAGACTTGCTTCAAGAAATAGTCTACCAACTTTGGAAGTATTTTGACTCGTTTCGTAACGATTCAAAAATAACAACTTGGATGTATCGTGTAGCCATGAATACAGCAATCACATTTATTAAGAAAAAAAAGAGAAGACCAGATTCTATCCCAATTGCAGATGTTTTTATTAAGCAATCAGATACTAATAATGATGCCTACGAAGAGCGATTACGATTGCTTTATCAGCATTTAAAGCATCTAAACACCTTAGAAAAAGGACTCATTTTTCTTTTACTGGAGGGTAAAAGTTACAAAGAGATAGCACAAATTACCGGGTTGAACGATAGCAATGTAGGTACCAAAATATCTCGAATAAAGAAGAAATTAAAAACTAACATGACAAAGCATTAATCATGGAATTAGAAGAACTACAGTCTGCATGGACACAAATGAGCGATGAACTAAATCATCAAAAAAAATTAACGAACCAAATAATATTAGATATGACAAAGCAGAAATATCAGCATAAATTCTCAACCATTACCAAATACGAAACCTTAGGTGCCGTAGTCTGTTTTGCTGTAGCATTCTTTGTACTGCTAAACTTTGACAAGTTAGATACATGGTACTTTCAGATTTGCGGATTGCTGACCCTCTCATTTCTAATTGTATTACCTGCAATGGTGCTAACAACTCTAAAAAGAATAAAAAATATAGATATTTTAAACGGGTCTTATAAAGAAAATTTAAAGTTTTACTTGAAGACAAAGAATAGACTTTTAAGGTTACAACAAATTGGTATAGCCGTTGGATTTATTGGACTATTATTTATAGTACCGGTAACTTCAAAAATTATTTCGAATAAAAACGTATTCTTAACTAGCTTAAAAACGGAGCAATACGTAGTATTTACTGTAACATTAATAGTATTGGTTTTTTTCTGTAGATGGGCATATAAAGGATACCTTAAAGTAACTCAATCTGCCCAAGAATTAATACAAGAATTAGAGTAAATTCTTCATTCAGTAAGTTTCTTTTGAACGTAATTTAAAATAAGCATCCAATTCATTTTTAATAGGAGGGAAGCTGTAGGTACATTGTCATCTGCAATTGCAGAAATAATAGAATCATGCTGATTATCAGATTTGTTGTAGAAAGAATCATCATTGGTAAAGGCACGTTCATAAAAAAAGATACGTGTCTTTAAATCATGTAAAATTTTAAGTGCCAATTCATTTTTATAACCCTTGGTCAATAACCTATGAAATTCTAAATCAGCTTGAATTCTATCAATAGCGTTAGATGCATTTTCAAATACTTCTTGTTGATTTTTCAAATTAACGATATCTTCTTGACTAAACTCCGTGTTTTCAATAGCCATCACTTCTAAGTTCGCTACTAGTTCATACAAGTCTTCCGCCTCTTCAACATCCAGTTCTGCTATTATGAATCCTCTATTTGGTATAGCCTTAATAATGTGTGCCTGTTGCAACTGTGTTAATGCCTCTCGTATTGGAGTTACGCTAACATTTAAATGACGTGCAAGTGCGGCTAAGTTTATGGTTTTACCAGTTTTCAGATTACCAGTAATCATTTCTGACAACAGGTAATCGCGCACTTGATCTCTTAAATTTATTTTAACCAGCATACATCAAATATAATATATCGTATACGATTATAACTGTATTACAGATAATTTAGTGTTTGCATTATTTAAAAGGTATGAGCTTAAAAAAGATATGAGTGATGAATTCATATCTTCCTTTACTATTAAAATGCTAAATGTCTTTCAATAGATAAAATTTTTCTCTGCTTGTCTTTTATAGCATTCAATAAATTAAGCTTGACTGAAGTGATTGGTAAAACTTTTTGAAAATTTTTCATGATGTTCGTTTTTAGATTCGGTGATGAGCCGAGTGATTGATGAATTATTAATTGATGAATGTTTGTTGTAACTGTTTTAATGAGTGTGATTTCTTGATGAAGCCCATTGCACTCTCTTACTGTTCTTAAAACTTGAAAAAAATGAATTTCTTCTTGTTTCTGTCGGTGTGTTTCTAATAAAAGTTCTCATGATGTTTGTTTTTAGGTTCGGTGATTAGCCGAGTGATTGATGAATGTTTGTTGTAACTATTTTAATGGGTGTGATTTCTTGATGATGCCCATTGCA